>JAOADD010000038.1 GCA_026417495.1 Ignavibacteria bacterium | reverse complement strand
GACACAATTACATTAAAAGCTGTAATTAAAGATAATGGGATAATTAGATATACAAGGGCAAATGAAGCTCCAAGGTTATATTATAGAAAAAACTCAGGTAGTGGTTGGAGTTCATTCACGGCTGTCCTTTATAGTAATATTGTAAGAGATACATTTTATTTTAAAATACCTGGAAGTGGCTACACAACACAAGTTGAATATTACTTTGCAGCACAAGACATAAAGCTTCCTACACCACTTGTTTCTACATTACCAGCAGGTGGAAGTGGGATTAATCCACCAGGAAGCACTCCCCCATCGATTAGATTTTCATATACTGTAACACCAGCAACAATAATTAATGAAAATACAATTGCAACAGAATATCGATTGTATGATAATTATCCAAATCCATTTAACCCTACAACAACAATTAAATTCTCAATAAAGGAAAATTCTTTTGTAAAGTTAAACTTGTATGATATAACAGGAAGACTAGTAAAAGAAATTTATAGTGGCTTCTTGAAAAATGGTATATACAGTACTTTATTAAACGCTTCTGACTTAAATTCTGGAATATATTTCATTAGATTTATTGCAGGAGATTATATTGAAAATAAAAAGGTAATACTTATAAAGTAGTTCTTTTAATTATATTAAAAAAATGTAGCTATGAAAAAATTTTTTATTTTATTTATTTTGTTGGCACTAATTCCAATGGTGTCATTTGCTCAAAATATTTCTTCAAAAAGATTTAAGAAACCACTAATGATTATCGATGTTATTGGCGGGGTTAATATTCCAGTGCACGATTTTAAAGGGAGTTTCATCGATGAGATATACAATTTTCAAAGTTATGCAGCAAACTTAGGATTTTCAACAGGAGTTAATATAAAACTTGCCGTTGCTACTCTTGATGTAAGTCAATTCAGGCTCACATTAAATATGGCATATTCTCATTATGTAAATAGTGAAAATGCTGCATATAAGGATATTTACTCTGTACCTGTCGGGTGGCCAAAACCGCCAAATTATGTTTACCCTGTAAGGATTGGAGGAACAAGTAGCGTAAGATATAACATCCCTTATGTTGCTTTGGGGTTTGAGTATGCAATTTTTGTCGACCCCTTGCTACGCTCATCATTTACTTTTGGTACGGAAGTAAATATGAGCATTATTACAGGAAGAGTTTTTAATCAGCCATGGGGAATGAATGAAAGTTTTAATACTTACCATGGTAATTTAAGGTTGGGCTTTGGTGGAAATATAGCATATAATTACAGATTTGCACCTGAATTTGGAATAACCGTAGGGATGAAATATCAACTAATGAATTTACTTTTGAGGTCTTCGCAAGAAACTGATGAGAGTGGTTATTTATACCTGAATGACAGTGGTGATCAATCAATAAACCAAAACTTATCTTCATCTAGAATAATGGGTAATTTTTCGTTTTTCGGAGGGTTTAATTTTTATATAGGTCAAAGGAAGTAAATTCTATATATAAATTTTTAGTTTTTAAATCAAAGAGGTCCTTTTGGAGGACCTCTTTTTACTTTTGCAAACTTTAGTTTAAAACTTTTTGTTTGCAAAAGAATTTGTTGCTATGGGAACCAATACTAACGGATATTTGCAATTTTTGTTCCTGTGATTTTTCTATTTTTAAAGCATATTTCAAAATAGAGTTTGATTTGTTGGTTTCAATTTAAGAATATTATATCTCAAAATAATACCCTACGAAACAAATATTAACATTCTAAGAAAATTAGAATAATTTTCAATTATAGTAATTATATTTGACTTGCAGATTTTTTGAAATTAAATTGCAAGAAAAAAAGGAGTGAAAAAAAATGAAACCGACAGAAATAAAAACAGCCGAAAAAAAACAAAAGTCATTACTAATATCTGATATGGAACTATGGACAACAAATATGATGGAATTTGGTAAAGAAATATTAAAAGAAAATATAGATTATGGATTTTTACCTGGCATCAAAAAGCCCATACTCTTTAAACCTGGAGCAGAAAAATTGAAAAAAGCATTTAACTTACAGGTCGATACTCTTGAATGCATAAATGAAATATTCGAAAAAGATGGCCCATATATAGATGTAACATATAGATGCGTCATAAAATCAGAAAAAGGACTAAAAATTGGTATTTGTGAAGGATCAGCAACGAGTGAGGAACCAATATTTAAGTACCGATATAAGAAAACAAATTTAAAACCAGATAAAGAACAGTCAATCAAACTTAAAAAAGAAGGTAAAGGAAAGTGGATAAAATTTAATAATAAATGGGTCTGGTGTGAAAAAGAATTGAATACAGAAATATTAGGAATGAAAAACATAATTAAAAAAGTTGCCCAAAAAAGAGCTTTTGTGGGTGCAGTAATTATGGCTACCAGTACATCGGAGTTTTTTTCTAATATAAAATAATAATAAAATGAAAGAGATTCCAAATCATCCCCTGTATTTCGCAAACAGCAATGGAAAAATTTATAGACAAAAAGGAAAAAGTTTTAGACAATTGACGCAAATAATTCAACCCTATGGAAAATATCTTTCTGTTTATATAATAGATTCCAAAGGTGAGAAAACATTAAAACAAGTACATAAATTAGTGGCATCAGCATATTTTAATATAGACCCGATTGAATATACTATAACACATATTGATGGCAATTTATTGAATAATAAACCATCGAACTTGAAAGTTAGTAAAATAGAAACAAATAATAATGAAAATGAATTAAAAAATAAAAAGAAATTAATCGAAGATTTCGAAAAAAAATTTCTTAAAAAAATAAATAATGATTTTGAGAACCCGTTATGGAAGCAATATGAAAAAGTAAAAGAAAAGAAGAATTATAAAAATATTTATAATTGGTTATATGTTCACATTAAGTAAAAAACTATTATTGTAATTCAAGATTTATTTTCTTTTCGCTACCGTTTCTTATAATTGTGAGAACAAGTGTATCACCTTTTTTTGAATCATTAACAGCAAAAATTAAATCTCTTTCTTCTCTAATTGGTTCACCATTTACTTCTATTATTATATCTTCGGGTTGCAGACCAGCTTTATCCGCACTACCACCTCTATAAACCTGAGTTACAATTACTCCTTTTTTCTCTTTTAAGTTGTAATATTTTGCAATTTGATCATCAACTCCTTGAATTCTAAATCCAGGATTAAAACTCCTATCTATCTTGCCATATTTCTTAAGTTCTTCCATAACTTTCTTTACTCTATTTATCGATATAGCAAATCCCACTCCAATACTACCTGTGCTGTAAGAACTACCTGTGAATATAATTGTATTAATACCAATTACTTCACCGTTAGCATTAATTAAAGGACCACCCGAATTACCAGAGTTTATTGAAGCATCTGTTTGGACCATATCTTTATATACTCTTTTATCATCGGTAGATACTTTCATATTAATAGCACTCACAACACCGACAGTAACAGTTGGTTTATCATTAATTTCAAAAAGCCCAAATGGGTTACCTAAAGCAATAACCCACTCCCCTATTATTAAATCATCAGAGTTACCTAATTTAACATAAGGTAATCCTTTTTTATTAATTTTCAGGAGGGCAATATCGCTAACAGGATCAGTTCCAACCAGCTCAGCATCAACCCTTTCACCGGTAGTAAGTGAAACTGAAATTTTAGTTGCATTACCTGCCACATGGTCGTTAGTTAAAATATAACCATCTTCTGAAATAATAAAACCTGACCCAAGCCCTCTAACTAATTGCTTACGAGAAAATTCCTCACCAAAAAAATGTCTAAAGAATGGATCATCAAAAAAAGGATCTCGAATTTCCCTTACTTCTTCAACATTAATTCCAACAATTGCAGGAGATACTTTCTCAATTGCACGGGTAATTGCATTCTTTCTGTCGTCGTTAATTTGTTCCGTTTGCTGAATAGTAGATAACTTGATATTGGGATCTGGTTTAGTAGAGAAAATATTATCATACAACAACTTACCCAAAATCATTCCAACAGCGCTGAGAATTATAATAGAAGTAATAATAACTCCACGCTGCCCGATTCGTTTTAAGGTTAATTCCATTTTTTATTTATATTTTGTTTAACTTTTTCAACAATTGCATTAGAATCAATTTTGTATTTTGCCATTAGTTCCTGCATAGTACCACTTTCACCAAAAGTGTCTTCAACTGCAATATAATCAACCCTAATTGGATAATTTTGAACAATACATTCGGACACTGCAGAAAAGAGACCATTATGTTTTTGGTGATCTTCACAAGTAACTATGTAACCAGTTTCCTTTGCGCATTTAATTACCATTTCTTTATCCAGTGGTTTTATAGTATGCATATTTACAACTCTAGCATTGATTCCAGATTTTTTAAGCTCAGCAGAAGCTTTAAGAGCTTCCCAAACAAGTAACCCACTTGCAATCAGAGTTACATCATTTCCATCTATTAGTAAATCTGCTTTTCCAATTTTAAAATCAGCATCAACACTTGTAAAATTTGGCGTTTTATCGCGATAGAATCTAACATAAACAGGACCAACATATTCTATTGCAGCAATAATTGCTTTATATGTCTGATTATAATCACAAGGAGTTATAACAGTCATATTAGGTAATCCTCTCATTAAACCCACATCTTCCAATGATTGGTGAGTTGCACCATCTGGTCCAACCGATATTCCACAGTGCGAAGCACAAATTTTTACATTCATTTCACTATAAGCAATAGACTGCCTGATTTGGTCATAGGGTCTGCCTGTTGCAAACTCTCCATAGGTAGATGCAATAGGTATTTTTCCTGTAATAGCTAAACCAGCAGCCGTTCCCATCATATCTTGTTCTGCAATCCCAACAGAAAAAAACCTTTCAGGGAAAGTATCCCTGAATTTATCGGTTTTAACGGAACCGGTAACATCACCACCTAATACAACGATTTTTTTGTTAATTTTTCCCATTTCTACAATTGCATCGGAGAATGCTTGCCTTGTTTCTTTTAATTCGGGGTTTTCGAAATTTAAATATATCATACAAAAATAATTTTATTATTTTTAGATTTCAAATGATTTTAACTAATAAAACAAAAAAATGAGTTAAAAAGTCTCAAAATTAAATATTTAGATATTATTTTTAATAATGTTTAATTAATTTTAAAAAAAATTAAATATAATGTCAGAAATAAGCCAACACAATCAACTCGTACTTATAGTAGATGACCTGCCCCAAAATATAGAAGTATTGGGTAATATACTATCAAATCGAGGGGTTAAGATAGCAATAGCACTAAATGGACAACAAGCAATCAACATAGCAACAAAAAAGAAACCCGACTTGATTCTGCTTGATGTCGCAATGCCAGAAATGGACGGTTTTGAAGTATGTAAAATATTGAAAGAGAACCCTGAGACGAGAGAAATTCCTATAATTTTTTTAACAGCAAAAACTGAAACAGATGACATAGTAAAGGGATTTGAAATAGGTGCGGTTGATTATATAACTAAACCTTTCAAAACAGCAGAGTTGTTAGCACGAGTAAGAACACACCTTGAGTTGAAGCGTTCAAGGGATTTGATAACCCAACAAATCGCACAATTAGAAAAATTAATTGAAGATAAAGATAAGTTTATTTCTGTAATTTCGCATGATTTAAGAGGACCATTTACAGGTTTCTTAGGGCTAACAAAATTTTTAAGTGAAAACATTGACTCATTCACACAAGAAGAAATAGTAGAAATATCAAAAGAATTACACAATTCATTATTAAGACAATATCAGTTATTAGAAAACTTACTCGAATGGTCAAAAATACAAATTGGAAAAGTAAAAGTTAAAAAAGAAAAAATAGATGTATCTGAAATAGTAAAAAATAAAATTGAACTTTTTCAAACCGCAGCAAAAAGTAAAAACATCGAACTTATTACAAAAATACCACAAAATACATATGCATTTGCCGATCCAATTATGATCGGTTCAGTAATACATAATTTGATATCAAATGCAATTAAATATACAAACGAAGGTGGAAATGTAACAATAGATATTTTATATAAAGAAAATTATTTAGAGATAACTGTATCTGATAGTGGCATTGGCATAAGTGACGAAAATATTAAAAAATTATTCCATCCTGAATACAGTTTTTCAACACCTGGAACTAAAATGGAAAAAGGAACAGGGTTAGGGTTAGTTATTGCAAAAGAAATGATAGAGTTAAATGATGGCAAAATTACCGTAGAAAGTAAAGAAAATGTTGGAACAACATTTCATTTATTTTTGCCTGTGAAAACATAATATAATCTCAATGTCATCTGAAGAATATAAAAATAAAATTTTAATTATAGAAGATGATACAACTTTGAGAGATAATATTAGTGATTATCTTATTACAGAAGGTTTTTTAGTTGATACTGCCAACGACGGAGTTGAAGGACTTGAAAAGTTGAAGAGTTTTTTACCAGACCTTGTTTTATGCGATATTGCATTACCAAGGATGAATGGTTTTGACTTATTACAACTAATACGCAATGATGAAGTATTAAATGACATTCCCTTTATTTTTCTAACAGCAATGGTCGGTATAGATGATTTTAAAACAGGGATGAAACTCGGAGCGGAGGACTATATAACAAAACCTTTTGATTTCGATAAATTAATTACTACAATTAAATCAAGGATTAAAAAACAAATTGAATATAGACTCTCAACAGAAAGAAAATACCGTTCTCTAATTGAGAATTCATTAACGGGTGTTTTTATTATACAATCAGAGAAAATAGTTTTTACAAATCCAAAATTTAGAGAAATTTTTCAATATGAAACAGATGATATTATAGAAATAAATAATATAATACACAAAGATTATTTACGCGAATTTAGTAGAAATATTATTGAATGTATTAACGATAAAGTTAGAGATTTCAGTATAGAGTTAAAAGGAGTGAAAAAAAATGGTAAAGAAATATATATTCAAATTTATGCGGGTAAAAGTAAATATGAAAATAAACCAGCAATACTTGGTAATGTTTTAGATATAACAGTAAAGAAACTCGCAGAAGAGAGAATAAAGAAGAGTGAGAAAAGATATAGAGAATTACTTGGTATGGTTCCTGCAGGAATAATTGAGCTCGATAAAAGTGGAAATATACAATATTCAAATTGTGAATTTTTAAATTTAACTGGATACCGCTTATCAGATGTTTTAAGGAAAAATATTCTTGAATTTATTCCTCAAAATCTGATTCTTAAAGAGTTAAATAATTTTTTAGAAAATGTTTTTAAAGAAGAAATTGAATCGACACCATTATATTTTGAAATAATAAGAAAAAATGGTGATATACGTGGAATAGAAGCAAGATGGAATTACCTTAAAGATGCTGAGGGAAACATAACAGGAATAATTTTATCTTTAATTGATATAACAGAGAGAGAAAAAAGCAGGCTTGATCTGCTAAAGAGTGAAGAACGACTACATTCACTAATGAAAATTACCTCTGAATTTATTTGGGAATTAGATAGTAAAGGGATTTACACATTTGTTAATGAAAAAGTATTTGATATTTTAAGCTACACAGTTGATGAAATTCTTGGTAAACCCAAATTAGATTTTATTTCGTTATCAGAAAAGAATACAGTAGAAAAATATTTAGAAGAAATATACGTTAATAAAAAAACATATATTTCCTTTAAAGCAAAATATATAAATAACATAAATGAAGAAATAATACTTGAAAACAGATGTATTCCGATTTATGATGAAGATGGTAATATTATTGGTATAAGAGGGTTAAGTAGAATTACAACAGATTTAGAAACCTGCAAAGAAAACTATTCTTTGGTAAATGATTTGGTTAAAATTATCTCAGAAAATTTAGAAAATTCTATAGTCTTAGAATATGACAAGGATGGAAAATATAGAAATTTCTCTAGTATTGAGTTTCTCGGATATCCTTCATATAAGTATTCAGAAGATAGAAATTTTTTGTTGGAGATAATTCACCCTGAAGATAAAAAGATATTCACAACAACATTAAAGAAATGGCTAAATTCAAATGATAAACATTTGGAGCAAATATACAGGTGTAAAGATGCAAATGGTGATTATCACACAATAAAAGATATAAGAGAAAGATTCTTTATTAACGATAACGATATTATTACACTAGTAATATTAAAAAACATTACAATAGGAACCATTCCATTTATAAATGAAATAATTGAATCAATTCCATATGGTGTTGTTATAACATCAGAACAAGGTAATGTAAAATATTTAAATTCAAAAGCATTTAAAATAACAGGTTTGACAATAGAAGAACTAAAAAATAAAAATTTTAGTGACATTCTATTTCAATATGAGAAAAACCAATGGCAAGAAATATATGAAATTGTTAAAGATAAAGGGATATGGGAATCCACTGTAAAAATAAAAATAAAAAATAATACAAGCATAAATTGTAGAGTATTCATTTCAAAAATAGATGATAAAGAAAAAATTTCTGAGAGCTTTCTAATAATTCTTCAAGACTTAAAGGATTTCGGGGTAATGCAGGAAGAGATGCAGAAGCAAAAAGAAAAATTTTATAACTATATCCAACAAGAATCAAAATTTATTTCCAAGTTAAGTCATAATATTCGCTCCCCTATTAACACAATAATAGGATATGTAGAAATATTAAATGATAAATTCACGGACGAAGATTCCAGTATTCTTTTAAATAAAATTTTAAATTCTGCACTCAATATTACGAGTACTCTGGACAAATCGTTAAAAATACTTCAGCTTAAAACTATAGAAGATGAATTTTCTGCAGAGGAAATAAATATTATCCAAATAATAAAAAGCTCAATAAACGAATTTAAACAAAAAATTAGCGATAAGAAATTATTAATTGATATAATTTCTAAGAATAGTAACATTATAGTATCTGCTGATAAAGCATTAATAAATCAATTATTCTACCTGTTCTTTGAAAATCTAATTGAATTTACAAAGGAGGGAAATATTAGAATCTTAATTGAAGTTGATAATACGTTAAAGAGGAATATAATAATAATAAGAATTGTAGTAACAGATTTATCATTGTGTAAAATCATAAATGAATCAAGAAACATTGATTTATCAAATTATAATATTAATGAATTAATAAATTCCGAAAAATCAATTTTAGATTTTATCCTTATTGATAAAATTATCAAAATCCATAACGGTACTATAAATTGCGAATTCATAAAACAAGAATATTCAACAATAACAATAGTTTTTCCATTGAAACAACTACTAATCAACAATGGACTATCATAATCTTAAAAAGTCAGAATTAATTAGTTTAGTAAAAAAATTAAAAAGGGATATTGAAATTCTGAATGAAAAACAGAAAATATATAATATTTTGTATACAGATAATTCTATTACATATATAAAATTCAATAAAGAGGGAATAATAAAATACAGCGATAATAATTATATATACGATGAAAAACTAAATGCTTTAAGATATCAAACATTAAAAGAGATAAAAACAATAGAAAACAAAAGCCTTCAGGATTATTTTAACATATGGAAAATCGAGTCAAAACCACAGACAATAAAAATAAAGTTTGAGACATCAAGAGTAAATACATTTAGATGTTTTTTTACACGAGAAAACAACTCAAATTATATTTGCATTCTATCTGATATAAGTGAGATAAGTGATTTACAAAGGAAATATGAAATAAGCGAGACAAAGTTTAGACAAATATTTGATGATTTGAAAATTGGAATATCGGTATTAGATAAAGAATTTCGAATTGTTTTTGCAAATAAAAAGATGAAGGATTATTTCCCGCATATAATAGAAAATTCCGATATGATATGCTATAAGACATATAACGATCCTCCTCGCGATGCACCATGCATATATTGCCCCTGCATAAAGACTTTGGAAGACGGTGAGATTCATGAAACTATAACAGAAACTCCATCTGGAGACAAATTAAGATATTTCCTTTTGCGATCTACTCCTATTAAAGATAATAATAATGAAGTTCTTTATATATTAGAATTAGTGGAAGATATATCCGAAAAAATCAAAATTGAGCAATCAATAGATTTTCAGAATACTTTTATAAGATATTTAATTGATTCAATACCTGCTGGTATATTTTATAAAGATTTAAATTTGAGATATGTGGGTTGTAATAAAGTATTCGCAGAATACTTTAAAATGAAACCAAGTGAGATAACTTACAAAACGGCATATGATTTATATAGTAAAACCGATGCAGAAAAATTAGAATATTTTGATAAAGAAATAATAAAAAATTTGAAGTTGCAGACAAATGAATATCAAATAAAAAATCCTATAACAGGAAATTTAGAATATTTTCTTATACATAAATCTCCATACTTTGATAATGAGGGAAAAGTAAAAGGTATTATTGGTATAAAAGTTAATGTAACTGAGATTAAGCAAATGGAACATCAACTAGCTGAAAGTTTCGAATTCATAAACGAACTAATAGAACAAACTAATTCAATGGTTATTAATATTGATTTAGATGGAAATATAAAAATTTTTAATAAAGCGGCTGAAGAAGTTACAGGTTATAAACGAGAAGAGGTATTAGGGAAAAACTGGTTTCTTATTTTTAACCCACCAAAAAAATATCCTGAATTATATAACACATTCAGTGAGTTCCGTAAGAGAAAAACATTAACCAAAGATTATTTCACAAATTTTATTCTAACAAAATCAGGTGATGAAAAATTAATAAGATGGAGAAATAATTTACTTAAAAAAAGTGGAAAAGTCGTTGGAATAACTGCAATTGGGGTTGATATAACTGATGAGAATACTTTAACAATTGATAATCTTTACAGTATCATAGAAGTAATTCCACATCCTATTTTAATAATAGATAATAACTTAAATATTGAATATGCAAATAGTGCGTTTACTAAACTTACTGGTTACAATTCTCATGAGGTTGTAGGAAAAAGATTCGGTTTTTATGAGTTTCCTGAAAATGATAAAATGATATATGAAAATATTCTTAACTCTCTAAGAAAAAGTGGTAATTGGAATGGTGAGTTTTTATCCAGAACTAAAAATGGTGAATATTATTATGAAAGTAATTTAATTACTTCAATTAATAATTCAAAAAATAAAGAAAAAAACTATGTGGTTGTAAAGTTTAATATTGATAAAGAAAAGAAAATAATTGCTGAATTAAATAACCTTAAAAAAATAAATGAAAATATATCAATATATAGAAGTATTATTGACCTCATTCTAAAAGAAGTGATTAACATCACAGAAAATACAAATGACAAAAATACAAATCTTCATTTTGAAAAATTAAAAAATTTAGAAATAATACAAGATAAATTTTTAATGAATTTATTATTGCTGGCAAATAATATTTTAAATAACGATGTAAGCAAAGTTAAAAGAGAAATTGAGGAATTAGAATTAATGGAAATGTTAAAATCTGTTTATAGAAGTATAAATACATATCAAGAAAAAGTAAAATTTCAATATCCAAAGCGCAAGAATAAAGTAAATATAAGATGTGATAATAGGATATTAGAATTAATTGTGAAAATACTAAACCATATATTAATTAATATTATTGAAGAAGGAACAGTAAAAATTGAATTTAAGAAAACTAAAAAAATTGGAGTCGTTTATGAGAATATGTTATTAATTGGTAGAAGCAAAAATATTATAGATAAAAATTTATTATTATTCGAAAAGAAGTCCAACAGGGATAAAGACTTCAATACTGACTTTCATAGTTCAAAATTTCATTCCGAATTGATTACTTTAAAAAAGTTAATCAATTTAATAGATATTGATTTATTATTGAAGGTTCGAAATAAACGAGAAATAGAAGTAGAATTAGTGTTCCCTAAAACTGATAGCACTCTTGATAAAAATAAAATCAAGAAAAAGGTTAAAAGAGTACTACTAGTGGAAGATAATTTATCAAATGCTGAAATAATTAAAATTTACTTGCAAGATAAATTTGATATTATATGGACAAAATCAATTACCGAAACACTTGAAAAAGCAAGAGAAGAGGTATACGATATACTAATCATTGATATTGATTTAGGAAATGAAAAAGATGGGTTGGAAATCCTAAAAGAGTTAAGAAAAATCAGTAAATATAAAAGCAAACCTTTTATTGCAATAACAGGATACACAAATTTTTTAGATAGGCAAAATTTATTAGAAGCAGGCTTCACTGAACACATAGCAAAACCTTTCAGAAAAGAACAACTATTAAGTATAATAAAAAAATATATATAATGGGAAATAATACTTTCAGATTAACACAAATGGTAAGCTCCGCTGGTTGTGCAGCAAAACTGTTCCCCTTCCTATTAAGTGATGTTCTTAAAGATATCGGATGGTATACAAATGATAATGTTATCATTGGTTTTGATCGCTGTGATGATGCTGGTGTGTATAAAATAAGTGATGAATATGCTTTAATTCATACAACAGATTTTTTTACACCTGTGGTTGATGATCCATATACATTTGGTATGATTGCAGTTGCAAACTCTTTAAGTGATGTTTATGCAATGGGTGGAATTCCAATCAATGCTCTAAATATAGTTGTGTTTCCACAGAAAGAAGATTTAAATATTTTGAAAGAAATTCTAAGAGGTGGAAATGATAAAGCACAAGAAGCAGGATGTGTTATTATTGGTGGACATACAGTTGATGTACCTAACATTATTTATGGATTAGCAGTTACTGGGTATATAAATCCAAAACAAATAAAAAGTAATTTTACCTGTCAACCAGGTGACAGATTAATTCTAACAAAAGGGCTTGGTACTGGAGTACTCAACAATTGTATAAAATATGATAAACTTGATGAGGATGTATATGAAGGATTGATACAATCAATGACACGGTTAAATAAATATGCATCTGAATGTATGGTTAAAATAGATGTAAATGGTTGCACAGATATAACAGGTTTTGGACTTGCAGGCCATTCGATGCAAATGGCAAAAGCATCAAATGTAGTATTCCATATTAATGTAAACGAATTACCAATACTAAGTGGTGCAATAACAGCAGTTGAGAAAAAAATGTTGACAAGAGCAGATAAATCAAATAGGATATATACTCAAGATTATGTTATTAATGAAGGTAATGTGAATGAAACATTAGAACATTTATTATACGATCCACAGACTTCAGGAGGGTTACTAATCTCGGTTGACAGTAATGATGCCAATCTTCTAATCAACGAATTGCAAAAAGTTGGTGATACATCATCAAGGTTAATTGGATATGTTGAAGAATCAGGATATTATAAAGGAGGAACAATAATTTTTCACTTCTAAAATATATATGATAAAATTTAATTCAGACAGAGAACTTTTTTCTTATGTCCGAAACTATGATTTAAATAAAGTCCTACCAAAAATACAATCATTTAAAGAACTTAAAGTAGAACAAGTAAAAATTGATGAAATACTCAAAGATATATTCAAAAACGATAAGTATTTAATTATTGATGCCCGTTCAGAAAAAGAACACGATGAATCATCAATCCCAAAATCAATAAATTTTCCAATTTTAAAAAATCAAGAAAGACATAATGTTGGTCTAATTTATAAAAAATATTCAACTTCTGCTGCTTTTCAATTAGCCCTTGAATATGCATCTGAAAAATACGAAATATTGGAAAACTTTCTTAAAGAAAACTTAGCGCAAGAAAAAGAAATCATAATTTATTGTTGGCGTGGAGGTGGAAGAAGTAAATATCTTGCAAAAATGATTAATGAACTTGGATATAGTTGCAAAACGATATTAGGAGGTTTTAAAGCATACAGAGCCGAAGTAAATAATTTTTTTTCAGATGAAACAGAAAAAAGTCAACTGAGTAAAATTAATCTAATCGAACTTTCTGGTTTAACTGGAGTTGGAAAGACTGAGATACTTAATGAATTGAAGAAGTATTTCCCTATTATTGATTTAGAATTAGCTGCACACCATCACTCCTCACTTTTTGGTAATATCCCTTATATAATTAAAAATTATCAACCTGTAAAGAATCAATCTGCCTTTGAGAATAACATTTATTCACAGATTCTAAAAGGATTCCAATCGAGCTTTTATAAAGGTAAATTTATTATTGAAAGTGAGAGTAAAAAGGTGGGTGATTTTTTCATCCCTGATTCATTGTACACTAAGATAGAGAGTGCTCCATGTATATTAATTCAATCTTCTTTTGAACAAAGAATAGAACGAATTGTTAGAGATTATTTTGGAAATAACCTTGAGGGCTTAACATATATAGAAAAAACATTTAAAGAGAAAGAAAAATTTTTTAGGAAAGAATTAAGTAATAGAACATATGAAGAATTGCTGAATTATCTTAAAATAGGGGAAGTCAGAAAATTTACAGAAATATTATTGATACTATATTACGATAAAAAATATAAAGTTAAACCAAAAATCCCTTGTTTGACTGTAAATTCAGATGAAAAAGAAAAGTGTATTAAAACTATTTTAGATTATCTGTATAGTTGGGAAAAGAAATTTTAAGATTTTATAATTTTAAATCACAAAGATAATAATTATATTTAATTTATCATAAAGTTACTTTAACCTTTAACAATTTAAACTTCAGGAAAGGAGGTTAAGTAACGATGTATAAGGAAAAGGAAATTTTTTATAATCCTAGAGATCATAGAACAATTGAACTTTGGAGTGATGTTACTGATGAAGAATGGTTAAATCCTGAATGGCAACTTAAGAATACTATTAGAAATGTAGAGCAATTAAAGAAAATAATAAAGCTCAACCCTTATCAAGAAAAAGAAATAAATAGAGTCGTAAATGCATTAAGGAGTAAAGGGAAAGATCCTTTAAGAATAACACCATACTATGCTTGTTTGATGCAAGAAGACCCTTTTAATCCAGTAATGCCAGAATATGAAAAGCCATATAAAAGGTTGTGTCCAATTTTTTGGCAGTGTGTACCGACACCCGCAAACTTATTGTTTCAAAACACTGGAATAGAAGGAGCAATGTCAGAATCAGAACGCTCATATGGAGCAGCTTATCAAAGATATCCTAATAGAATAGCACTTTTCGTTGCAAAAAATACAAGTTGCGCTTCTTATTGTGTCCATTGCCAGAGAACTAAATCTCTTGATGCATCAACTGATATGAATCTTTTAGACATAAATAAAGGTTTATTCTATATTAATTATAACAAAAATATAGATGAAGTACTTGTAACAGGTGGTGATGCATTGAGAATAAGCAAAAAAAGATTAAAATATGTATTAGAAGAATTAAGTAAGATTCCCCATTTGCGAGCAATAAGGATAGCGACAAGAGTACCTGTGGTACTTCCTATGGCAATAACTGATGAACTACTTGAATTGATAAAAACATCCGCTAATAGATACAATAAAGGAGAAGAGAAATATGTATATTTTATGACACATATAAACCATTATCAAGAAATAACAAAAGACCTAAAAGAAGCAGTCAAAAAGATAAAAAGTTTTGGATTCACCATCAGAAATCAAACAGTTCTACTAAACCATGTAAATGATTATTACAAAACATTAGCTGAAACTTTTCGAAGGATGTTCTGGATTGGGATACACCCTTATTATCTATTACAATGTCATAAAGAAAAAGGGTTAGTTCACTTTATAGTTCCAGTCCAGATAGGTTTAATTTATATGAAACATTTACAGGGTTGGATATCAGGTCTTGCACTTCCAAGATATGTATCTAATTTAGTTGGAGGTAAAGGTAAAGTTTTTTTGTCACCTCTGGTATACGATGAGTTAAATATGAACATTGGTATTGATGAAAAAATATCTGAAAGTTACGCAACCGTTTATACTTGGGACGATAAGATAATAAATAGATATGAAGCACTCGGAAGAGCAACAAGAGAAGAATTTGAAGAAGCAGTTAAAATTATGGATAAATTCATAGGAAAACCTGGGGCATTCTTACCAAAAGTTATAATAGTTAATGACAATGGTGAACATATAGAAACAACAAATAGAACAAAATTACCGTTTTTCCAAACAATGAAGAAAGCAAAGTATTTAGATTATAAAGTAGAAGAAGATAGTGATAAACCACTAACAAATCCTGCTGAAATATCTAAAAAATTAGATGAGTTATTCAAAAATTCAAATTATAATAGAGGTTAAAAAGTCCAATTTCTTAAATATTTACTTTTCCTTCTCATAAGTTATCAATAATATCTAGTAATTTAATTAAATGTATAGAGTTATAATTTTTAAATTGTTATTTTAGATTATTAAAATTAATCAAAACCGATGGAAAACATATTTAGAAAAATAATTTTACTCGGAAGACCTGCATCTGGTAAGTCAGAAATTATAAATTTTCTCAAAAATATTTCTGATATTGAAAGAGAAGAAAAGTATCACATTGGAAAATTAGTAGAAATAGATGATTTCCCGATGCTCTGGACTTGGTTTGAAGAAGATGATATATTATCAAGAAAATTCAAAAAACCAAGACTACATACGACAAAAGATGGGTATTTCAAATATAAATATTTATGGCACCTTTTAATAGAGAGAATTTCTTTAGAATATTATAAATATGTCCGTGATCATAAAGAGGAACTTGATGAAATCACATTTTTGATTGAGTTTTCAAGGGGAACAGAACACGGTGGATATAAAGAAGCGTTTAAACATTTATCAAAAGAATTATTGCATAATGCTGCATTACTTTATGTAGATGTAACTTTTGAGGAGTCATTGAGAAAAAATAGAAAAAGATTCAACCCCGAAAAACCTGATAGTATATTAGAACACGGATTACCTGATAAAAAGCTTGAGAAATTATATAAAAAAGTAGATTTCCATGATTTAAAGAAATCAAAAACACATATTAATATAAATGGTGTAAAAGTACCGTATATAATATTCAACAATATGCCTTCAAAAACAGATGATTTTGAAATACTTGCACCAGAATTAAAAATTGTTTTAGATAAATTATGGGAAATATACAAAAATGGATAATAATAATATAAAATTAGCAGTAATAGGAGCGGGTAAATGGGGATTAAATCACATAAGAACCGCTTATAAGTTGCTTGAGAAAAATTTAATTACTGTATGTGATATTAATCCTCTGCGAGAACAGGAAGTAAAGAAAATATCATCAGAAATTTCTTTCACTACTGACATTAATACTATTCTAGAATCCAAAGAAATAAATTCTGTCATAATAACAACATCCGCAGAAACACATTACGATTTAGCAAAAAAATTTATTCTGGGAAGTAAAAATATTCTTGTAGAAAAACCAATGACTTTACATTCTTTTGAGACTGAAGATCTGATTAAATTAGCAAATGACTACGATGTTAAATTGATGGTTGGGCATGTATTACTTTATCATCCTGCGGTAAAGAAAATAAAGGAGCTAATAACAGAAGGTTTAATTGGTAGAATCCAATATATATATTCAAATAGATTAAATCTTGGTTCTGTAAGAAGTGAAGAAAACATATTATGGAGTTTTGCTCCGCATGATGTTTCTGTGATACAGTACCTGCTTGAATCTTATCCAAAAAAAATATACGCTATGGGTTCTTGTTTCCTTCAGCAAAATATTGAAGATGTTACATTAACTTATTTAAGGTATCCTGGAAATATTAATGCTCATATTTTCGTTAGCTGGTTGCACCCATTTAAAGAACAAAGAATGGTTATAACAGGAACAAAAGGGATGCTGGTTTTTGAAGACAGTCTAAAAGCTGAGAAACTTAAATTTTATCCGAAAGGGTTCGTAAATATTAACGGAGTAATTCAGAAATTTGATGATAATTACCAGGTAATAAATTATCCTGATAAGCAACCATTAGAAGAGGAGCAAATACATTTCTATAATTGTATATTAAACAATACAAAACCAATTACAGATGGATATCACGCATTAGAAGTATTAAAAATTTTAGAAGAAGCATCTAAAAAATTAAAAGAATAATATGGAATCAAAAGAAAAAAATTATTATGTAAACGAATTTGCAGTAATAGATGATAATGTAGAAATTGGTGAGGGTACAAAAATCTGGCATTTTACGCATATTCAATCTGGAGCAAGAATTGGTAAATTTTGTGTACTTGGACAAAATGTTAATGTAGGTAATAATGTAGTTATTGGAAATTATGTAAAGATTCAAAACAATGTTTCTGTTTATGAAGGTGTAACACTGGAAGATTATGTGTTTTGCGGACCCTCTATGGTATTTACAAACATAATAGACCCAAGAAGTAAATATCCACAAGTAGGTTCAAAATATTATATTAAAACATTAGTAAAGGAGGGGGCGTCTCTCGGAGCAAATTGCACAATAGTGTGTGGCAATACAATTGGTAAATATGCGTTTGTTGGAGCAGGAGCTGTAGTTACAAAAGATGTACCTGATTATGCTCTCGTAGTTGGAAATCCAGCAAGGATTATCGGGTGGGTAAGCGAAGCAGGTAAGAAACTTATTTTTGATAAAGATGGTTTTGCATTTTGTGAAAAGAGTAATAAAAGATATAAATTTGAAAACGGAAAAGTTTTTGAGGTTTAAAACTTTTCTAATTCTCTTAATATTTACATTCACCCTTAATTCTTGTTTACAAAAAAACAAAAATGAACTTATTTATATGGACAGTGATAAATACAATCCCCTATCACCAGAAGAAGAATATGTAATAATTCACAAAGGAACCGAAAAACCTTTTACAGGGAAATATTATAAGCATAGTGAAAAAGGGACATACATATGTAAAAGATGCAATATTCCACTTTACAAATCAGAAGCAAAGTTTGATTCAGGATGTGGTTGGCCAAGTTTCGATGAAGAAATACCAGGTGCAGTAAAAAGAGTTCCAGATGCAGATGGTTTAAGGACAGAAATAATTTGTGCAAATTGCGGAGCACATCTTGGTCATGTTTTTGAAGGGGAGATGTTCACACCTAAAAACACCCGACATTGTGTAAATTCAATTTCACTAAATTTTATCCCCGATAAAACACAAATAACAAAAGCAATTTTTGCAGCTGGATGCTTTTGGGGAGTTGAATACTATTTTAGTAAAGCAAAAGGTGTTATAAGTACTCAAGTAGGTTATACTGGTGGTAAGAAAGAAAGTCCAACATACGAAGAAGTATGTTCTGGTACAACAGGACATTATGAAGCAGTAGAAATAACCTTTAATCCAAATGAGACATCATTTGAAGAACTAGCAAAATTATTTTTCGAGATACATGATTTTACTCAAACAAATGGACAGGGACCCGATATAGGAGAACAATACCTTTCAGTGGCATTTTATTTTGATGAAGAACAGAAAAATATTCTAGAAAATCTAATTGATACACTTAGTAAAAAGGGATATAAAGTTGCTACTAAAATAAAACCAGTTAATACTTTTTGGGTTGCGGAAGAGTATCACCAAAAATATTATGACAAAAAAGGTAGCTCACCATATTGTCATTATAAAAGGAAAATATTTTAGAATGATCATAAGTATTTATTAAAAATTCAATAAAATAATAAATACTATTATGAAAAGTCTTACAACATTTATTACAATAATTATAATCCTTTTCAGTTTGAAAGGATTTTCACAATCTGGCCAATGGAATAGTATAAGAACTACTCCATCTGTTAGTATGAATGATATTTACTTTTTATCTGATGGAATTAATGGATGGGCTGTAGGATACACTTCTTCGAGCGGACTGGGAATTAGTGCTATTTTCAAAACAACGAATAGTGGAAATAACTGGATTTTAGTCCAATTCCCCTATTCACAAACTTATACAATCCGTAGTGTATTTTTTACTGATGTTAATACAGGTTGGATTTGTGGTAGTAATGGGAGCATCTTTAAAACCACTAACTCGGGTATAAATTGGACAATGCAATCAAGTAACACATCACGCTTATTGGCACGAGTATTTTTCTTAAATAGTAATACTGGTTATATAGCAGGTGGATGGAGTGATGGTTCATCATATTTATTATTAAAAACCACTGACGGTGGTAATGTATGGCAAAATTTAAGTTTTGGTACAGATGCTTTTTCTGTAGAATCGCTATTTTTCATTGACGAAAACACAGGCTGGATAGGTGGAAGAGATAACCAGTTAAATCCTTACATTCAAAAAACAGAAAATGGAGGTTTGAACTGGTCTCGCCAAACAACGGGATTACCAAATACTAATATTGGAATTGTTAGTATTGATTTTGTAAATGCTAACACAGGTTGGGCATCAGTATCAAGTATTAATATAACAGGTAATGTACTATTTACCACTGATGGAGGCAATACATGGAGCACACAATATCAGACTGGTGAACATTATAATTATTTATCAGCTAAAGATGCTAACAATATAGCAGTAGTTGGCAAAAGTGTACTCGGAAGTGGTGCAGAGAAGGTATGCGTTTCAACCAACGGAGGAACAAGCTGGAATGTTTATGTACCTCCAATAAATGCATATACTAATGCTATATATTATATTTCAAATTACATTTGGATTGGTTCAGATTATTCCCAAATCTTGAGAAGTTCTAATACAGGAGCAAATTGGGTTTTCCAAAACCAAGCTCCTCTCTGGAAAGATATAGAATGGCAATCCTCACAAAATGGCTGGATTGTTGCGGGTTATAATGGAACTTCTAACTTCACATTGAGAACAACCAATGGTGGTATAGATTGGTTTTATGATTTCAACAGTCCAGGTGGAACGAAAATCATGTTCAAAAGTCAAAACACAGGATTTATTCTATGGGATGGTAATGGAGGTTCTGTTTGGAGAACAACTAATGGAGGACTTAATTGGACAAAATTTAATGTTGGAGCTCCTGCATGGGCAGCCGATATGTTTTTCATTAACGAAAATACAGGGTGGGTATGTGGTGGAAGTGGCGGAATAAGATACACAACCAATGGAGGAGTCTCTTGGATATCTCAATCCAGTGGTACAACACAATATATAGATAGAATTTTCTTTGTTTCACCAACTGAAGGTTGGGCTGCTGGTGGTTATGGTAGTGGAAACGGATTTATCAGGTACACTTCAAATGCGGGTACTAATTGGATTGCTCAAACTCCTGCTACAAATATGCATATTCAGGGAATGTATTTTATTAATAACCAAACTGGATGGGTCTGTGGGGTTAATGGAGGAACAGCAAAAACAACTAATGGTGGTTTAAATTGGATTGTTGCTGGTAGCATAAGTCATCCATATGCAGAATACATATACTTCATCAATAAAGATACAGGTTGGATTATTGGCAGAAACCAAACTGGAGGAGGTCAAGATGGAAAAGGATATATATATAGAACGAATGATGGTGGAAATACATGGAATTTAACTTATACAGCAGAACTTCCTAATGGTGCTATGACATCATTAAAAGTAGACCCTCAAAATTACCTATGGGCAGTTGGGAATCATGATAATGTTATAAAGTATTCTAATCCTATAGGTATAAAACAAATAACCAGCAATACTCCCGATAAGTTTGAGTTATATCAAAATTATCCTAATCCCTTTAATTCATCAACTATAATAAGATTTTCAATACCTGCAAATAATAAGGGAATTGTTACTCTAAAAGTGTATGATATTCAAGGAAAAGAAATTGCTATTTTAATCAATGAAAAATTAGCTGCTAATACTTATGAAATAAATTTTGATGCTCGAAATCTCACAAGCGGAATATACTTTTATAAATTAACAACCGAAGAATATTCTGATATTAAAAAGATGGTGCTTATAAAATAAGGTTAAGCTATTTATTTAGTAAAGATTAATTAGAATAATTATAGATCAGAAAAGATATATAATTATTGATACTTTTAATTTTGTTCATCAATAAAATAGAAATTACGAAGTACCTAAAATAAATTTTAGGAAAAAACTAAACTAAGAATTATTTTTTATTTATTTTCTTCTGCTTTCCTCTTTTCGTATTCAGCAATTATCTTAGACTCTATTTCTTTTGGTACCTCCTCATAGTGAGAGAACTTTCTAGAATATGTACCTCTACCTTGAGTTAATGAGCGTAACCTTGATGAATATCCACTCATTTCGGAAAGAGGAAGATGGCATTTAATAACTTGCAATCTTCCTTCAGATTCCATTCCAAGAATCTTACCACGTCTTGATGAAACATCACCAGAAACGGCACCCATAAATTCTTCAGGGAATTTTATATCAACTTCGTATATCGGTTCAAGTAATACAGGATTTGCTTCTTTGAATCCTTTTTTAAATGCCATAGTGGCAGCTAACTTGAATGACAATTCATCAGAATCAACTGTATGATAAGAACCGAATGTTAATCTTACTCTAACATCAACAACTTTCGAACCAATCAAAACCCCATTAGCCATAGTTTCAACAATACCTTTTTCAACCGCAGGTATAAATCTATTTGGAATGACTCCTCCAACTATTTCATCAACAAATTCAAATCCCTGTCCTCTTGGAAGAGGTTCTAATGTAATAACGACATGTCCGTATTGTCCCCTACCACCTGTTTGCTTTTTATGTTTATATTCTACATCCTTTGCTACAGATCTAATGGTTTCTCTGTATGGTATTTTTGGTTCAACCACTTCCACATCAAGGTTATACTTAGATTTCATTCTATTAATAATAGTATTCAAGTGTATTTCACCTTGTCCATGGATTAAAGTTTGACTGATATCAGCATCATAATTTACCATAAATGTGGGATCTTCTTCATGAAAAGAGTGCAATGATGTAGCCATTTTATCCTCATCACCTTTTCTCTTTGGATATATTGCAAGAGTCATATTAGGTTCGGGGAATATTATTGGATCTATTATTACAGGATTAGATTTTGAACACAAAGTGTTGTTTGTATGTGTATCTTTCAATTTAACAACTGCAGCAATATCTCCACAGATTGCTTCTTCAATCTCTTTTCTATCTTTACCGTTTAATGTATATATAGTAGATAATCTTTCCAGTTTATCTGTATTAGCATTAATCAAATCCATACCAGCAGAAACTTTTCCTGAATATACTCTAAAGTAAGAAAATTCTCCGACATTTCTTTCTGACATTGTTTTAAAAACAAATAAAACAGGTTCTGCATTTACATCTGGTTTAATTTCAGTATGAGAATCACTATTCTTAACTTTTGCTTTAATAGGTTTGACATCTACGGGTGAAGGAGCATAATCACATATAAAATCAAGTAAAGGTCTAACGCCAATATTATTGAAAGCTGCTGTACAAAATACAGGGAATAGTTTTCTCTCAGCAAGTCCTTTTTTTAATCCTTCTTTTATATCTTCATCGGATAAATTCCCATCAAAGAATTTTTCCATTAGAACCTCATCTTCACTAGCAATTGCTTCAATTAAATTTTGCCTGTAAGTTTCTGCTTTCTCTTTTAAGTCAGTTGGGATTTCTTCTTCTATGTACTCACCTTTCCTGTTGGTATTGAAATTTAACTGTTTCATTCTTATAACATCAACTATTATATGAAAACCTAAACCCTGATTAACAGGAAATTGTGTAATTGCAACTTCGGGTCCGAAAAGTTCTCTTATTTGTTTGACAACATCATCAAAATTTGAATTTTCCGTATCAAGTTTATTTATTGCAATAATCAGTCCGTTTCCTGTTTCCCTTGTAAATTTGAAGCTACTTTCAGTACCAACTTCAATTCCTTTAAATGCATCAACTAATAACACGGATACATCAGTTACTTTTAAACCTGCTTTAACCTCTCCAACAAAATCCATAAATCCTGGAGTATCAATAATATTTATTTTTACCTTTTCACCTTTGGAATTCTTCCAAGTAGTATTCATAAGTGAAAGGTTAATAGATAGTTGTTTTTCAATTTCATCTTTGTTGAAATCACTTACAGTGTTACCCTCTTCAATAGAGCCAAATCGGTTGATAACACCTGTTGTATAAAGAATACCTTCGGATAAGATAGTTTTTCCACTACCTCCATGACCAATAAATGAAATATTACGGATTAATTCAGGTTTAAGTTCTGCCATTATTATATCTCCTTCAGTATAAAATTAATTATTATAAAATTTGTAATTTAATATTATTTTTTCATTTTTTAAAGTTAATAAAATTGTATTTTGTAATAGTTTTAAATTTGAAACTTTTTAATATTGCATATAGTTTAGAATTCTAAATTTATATTAATACAATGCCTAAAATACTACCCATTACAACTTATGGAACTGAAATACTTAGAAAGGTAAGTAAACCAATTGAAAATATCGATATTGATACTATAAATCTTGTAAATGATATGTTTTATACTATGAATTTGGCTGATGGAATCGGATTGGCTGCACCGCAGGTTAACAAAAATTTATCTTTAGCAGTAATAGACATATCTAAATTAGAGGAGTACAAAGATTATAAACCTTTCGTAATAATAAATCCAAAAATAACTGATCATCATGGTTCCTCACTTATAAATGAAGGATGTTTAAGTATACCAGAAGTAAGGGGAGATGTTAAAAGACCAGAGGAAATATATCTTGAATATATAGATATAAATGGAAAGGAAATAAAAGCTGAATTTTCAGGACTATTAGCAAGGGTTCTACAGCATGAAATCGATCACTTGAATGGTAAATTGTTTATTGATTATCTTTCAGAAGAAGATATAGAAAAGAATAAGACATTATTGAAGAAAATTAAGCAAAGAAAAATAAATCCTCCATATCCAATATATAATCCCAAATCAAAATACTGATTTCTATGAATATAGTATTTATGGGGACACCAAAATTTGCAGTACCATCATTAGAAATATTAATAAAAAACAATTATAATATTTCAACAGTAGTAACACAGCCAGATAGACCAGCGGGTAGAGGATTACAAATACAATTTTCAGAAGTAAAAAAATTCGCAATTTTAAGAAAACTTCCTATATTACAACCAGAAGATTTGAAATCAGAAGATTTTATAGATACAATAAAAAAACTTGAACCTGATTTAATAATAGTTGTAGCATATCGGATATTACCACCAGAAGTATTCACTATACCGAAGAAAGGTTCATTTAATTTACATGCATCTCTTTTACCAAAATATCGTGGTGCTGCACCAATAAACTGGGCTATTATAAATGGAGAAACGGAAACAGGTGTAACAACATTTTTTTTAGAAGAAAAAGTTGATACAGGAAATATTATATTGCAGAAAAAAATAAATATAGATTTTGAAGATACTGCAGGAACTCTTCATGATAAACTCTCGCTCCTAGGTGCAGAGACTGTACTTGAAACGGTAAGATTGATTGAAACAGGAAATGTAAAAACTTATAAACAGAATGATACACTTGCAACTTTAGCTCCAAAGATATATAAAGACGATTGTAAAATAAATTGGGATAAAAATGCGATAGATATTTACAATTTTATAAGAGGACTTTCTCCAACCCCTTGTAGCTATACATATTTCGATAATAAACAATTAAAAATTTATTCATCGAAAGTAACTAATAGAAAATCCATTGCAAATGCTGGTAGCATTATAATTGAGAATAGAAACTTATATGTAAACACCAAAGATTTTCAATTACAGATACTTGAATTGCAACTTGAGGGGAAAAGAAAATTATCCGCTATCGATTTCATAAACGGGTTGAATAAAAGGAATAATCTGAAATTTAGTTAAATTAAATATTAATACATAAAATATATTAAATATATCCTTTATCTTTCATGCTAAAGTATTTTTCCCTTGTAATAATTATATGATCTATAAGTTTAATATCTATTATATTTCCTGCTTCGAATAATTTTCTTGTAACTTTTATATCATCTTCTGATGGAGTTGGGTCTCCTGATGGGTGATTATGAAATACTATAATACCAGCAGCATTTCTTTTTATTGCTGTTCTAAAGGTTTCTCTTGGATGGACTAGACTTGCCGTTAAAGTACCAGAAGAAACAATTTCATAATCTAATACTCTATTTTTAGCATCTAAACATAAGACAAAAAATCCTTCTTTTGTATCATCAATCATAAGTCGTCTTACTTCTTCAGCTGCAGTTGCTGGTGAATCTATTTTTTTATTGTAAAGTTTTCTTCTTTCATTTTCTATCAATTCCTGGTGATACCTTTTTGCAAGGCAAAAAGTTGCAAGTAGTTCTGTTGCTTTTGCTAAACCAATACCCTTTATCTTTTTTAATTCATCAACTGTCAAGTTGAACAATTTTTCTAATCTCTCATATTTTCTGATTAAATATTGAGCCAATTCCAAAACATTCATTCCTTTCCTACCCGTTCTTAGCAGAATGGCAATAAGTTCGTAATTTTCCATAGCTGTGCAACCAAACTTTTGCAATTTCTCTCTTGGCCTTGAATCTTTATCCATTTCTTTTACTTTTTGCCGTGAAATTTCATTAATGTAATCTGAATCCATAAATTTAATTTAAAATTTATAATTAAATTACAAAATTAATATAATTTTTCAAATATTATATATCTCTAATTTATCTTCAACTGATTTGTAAATACATAGAATTCAAGAAATAAAATAATTAAATTTATGATAAAATTATAAATTAATGTCAAAAGATAAAACAATAAATCCAACAGAATTAAGACTAAAAGAAATAGAAAAGGAGTTAGCAGAACTAAAAGCAGAGAGGGATAGACTGGCAGCACACTGGAATCTTGAGAAAGAATTAATAAAAACGATAAGGGAAGCAAAAGAAAAAGTAGAACTATATAAAACAGAAGCTGAAAAGTATGAAAGAGAAGGAAACTTAGGTAAGGTTGCTGAACTCAGATATGGTAAAATATTAGAACTCCAAAAACTAATAGCTCAGAAAACAGAAGAATTGAACAAGGTACAAAAAGATATGAAAATGTTAAAAGAGGAAGTCGACGCAGAGGATATTGCAGAAATTGTTGCAAAATGGACAGGGATTCCCGTGTCAAAGATTCTTGAAAGTGAAAGGACTAAGCTTTTACACATGGAAGAGAATCTTAAAAAAAGAGTAGTCGGACAGGATGACGCAGTCGCAGCAGTATCAAATGCTATAAGGCGTTCAAGGGCAGGATTGCAAGATGAAAATAGACCCATCGGTTCTTTTATATTTCTTGGAACTACTGGGGTTGGAAAGACTGAACTTGCGAGAGCACTTGCAGAATTTCTTTTTGACGATGAAAAAGCGATGGTAAGAATTGATATGAGCGAATATATGGAGAAGTTTTCTGTATCAAGATTAATTGGTGCTCCACCAGGTTATGTTGGATATGAAGAAGGTGGGCAGTTAACTGAAGCTGTTAGAAGAAGACCATACTGTGTAGTATTACTCGATGAGATAGAAAAAGCACACCCTGATGTTTTTAATGTATTGCTACAAGTGCTTGATGAAGGGAGATTAACAGATTCTAAAGGTAAAACAGTTAATTTTAAAAACACGATTATAATAATGACTTCCAATCTCGGTTCAATGTTGATACAGGAACAGCTCCAATACATGACCGATGTTAATAGAGAAGAAATATTAGGTGAAATAAGATTAAAATTATTAGAATTATTAAAGCAGACAATACGACCAGAGTTTCTAAATAGAATAGATGAGATAATTCTATTTAACCCCTTAACCGAGAAAGAAATTCGGCAAATAGTTGATATACAAATACGAATTTTAGAGGAAAAATTAGAGAGAAATGAGTATAAACTTGAGGTCACTGATGAAGTAAGGGATTGGCTTGGCAAAGCAGGTTTTGACATTACTTATGGAGCAAGACCTTTGAAAAGAGTAATTCAAAAATATCTTTCAAATCCTCTTTCAGAAAAGATTCTAAGTGGTGAATTTCTTCCTAATGATACAATACGAGTTACACTTGATAAATATGGAAAGGTGGTTTTCTCTAAATGATTAATTACACGGAACCTTTTTTTGATTTAAAACTCATTCCAATCAACAAGATAAAATTACACGAAACAACAGAAACAAAAAGGTTAAGAAATATTTTCGATAGAATTGCGGGTAGCCGTTTTTTAAATAATCCTGTTATCGTTGCTAAGGTTAAAGATGACCTAATATTGATAGATGGTGCCAACAGATTAAGTACTTTAAATGATATAGGCTGCAAATTAACTATTGCACAGGTTATTGATTATAATAATAACAGGATAAAACTAAAAAACTGGAATCATTTAATATATGATTTTGATATAAGTCTGATTAGAAAATTTTGTGAGGAAAATAATCTTAAGGTGAAAGAATATAATTACTATTATGCAGAAAGACTGCGCAATAAATCAAAAACATCAGCAAAGAAATATATAGTTGCTTCATTAATAAATAGCAATGATTCTGCTTTACTAATTTCATTACCAACAGGTTTCAAGAAGGTAATAAATATTTTAAACAGATTCACTAAATTGTATTTTGGAAAATATAAATTTGATAGAACTGAAGAGGAGATCAAATATTCAGAATTAATAAAGTATTCGAGAAAGTCAGGTGTATTAGTCGAATTTCCTAAATTTACAAAATCCGAAGTAATAAAAGCTTCAAATTCAAAGTATAAAATACCAGCAGGCATTACCCGACATATTTTAATTAATAGAGTACTGCATGTAAGATATGATATAGAAAAATTAAAAGATGAAACTGATATTGATAAAAAGTCTAAGGATTTATATAAGTATTTGATTAATAAAATTGATAATGATAAAGTTAGGCAATACAGAGAATCTGTAATAGTTTTTGATGAATAAAACTTATATATAATCATTTGACTATTGAATTTTACATAGCAAGAAAATATTTATCTCTTAAAAGAATTAATCTTATAATTTTAATTTTAATAACTTCTACTGTAATTGGAGTAATCACTTTCATATTAACCAAAATATTTTTTTCACACATATTAAAATTAATTAATGTTAATTATCCAAATGTGATAAGCGTAATTATAGGAATTTTAATTGGTTTAGGTGTGATGATTTATCTTTTGACTAAAATGAAAATAAATTTTATTAGCGTAATAACTTCAATCTCTGTAGTGGGTGTAACAATTGGAGTAGCAGCAATGATAACTGTTCTTTCCGTGTTCAATGGATTTAACTCAAAAGTCACTTCAATATTAATCGGTTTCGATCCACATATCAGGATAGAACCAAAAAATTCAGACAGAATTGATAATTATAATCAAATAATATCTTTAATAGATGATTCTAGAATAAAATATATAGCCCAGTATACACTTAATAAAGCAATGATTGCTACTCCAGATTTTAATAAAGTTATACTGGTAAAAGGGGTTGATCCAGAGTTAATTGATAAAGTATCAGGACTTAAGAACTCAATAAAATTCGGGAAATTTGATTTACAAGATGAAGGGGATTACGGTAGTATAGTGCTCGGAGTTGTAATTGCATCACGAATGAAAATCAACTTAGGAGATACCATTACAATGATAAGTCCAGCAGGACTTGAATCAGCACTTACACAATTCGTAGAACCAGTAACGAAAAAATTTATTGTAAAAGGATTATTTTTTGCTGAGAATAAAGAATACGATTCAAAATATGTATATATTTCTTTACATAACGCTCAATCATTGTTCAGAATGTACAGCAGTGCTTCTGGAATAGAAATGCGATTAGATAATATAAATCAATCAGAAGATGTTAAAAATAAATTAATCGAGAAACTCGGTACAGATTATAACATAATGAGTTGGTATGACTTGCACAAGGATTTTTATTCAATACTGAAAGTAGAAAGGTGGGTTGCATTTATAATTTTGAGTTTAATAATAGCAGTAGCATCATTCAATATACTAGCATCCCTAACAATGACGGTTATACAGAAAAAAAGAGATATAGGAATTCTTAAAGCAATGGGAATTAATGAAAACGCAATTAGAAAAATTTTCTTATTTCAAGGGACCATAGTTGGTTTAATCGGAATGGTGGTAGGTTCGCTACTAGGGTTAATATTAATTCTCATACAAAAATATTTTGAAGTATATAAACTTGACCCTACTGTATATTTAATTGATGCATTACCAGTAGAAATTAGATTAACGGATTTTATTTTTGTCCCATCTGCTGCATTAATACTATGTACACTTGCAGCAGTTTATCCAGCGAAAAAAGCATCAAAACTTGATCCTATAGAAGCGATTAGATGGGAATAAAACTAATTTTTGAATTATGTCAAAAGAAATTATTTTAGAAGCGATTGATATAAAGAAATCATTCCCTATCTCAAAGGAGAACAGATTGGAAGTATTAAAGGGAATTAATCTAAAAATTTATAAAGGTGAAATTGCTGTAATAGTTGGTAAATCTGGAGCAGGTAAAAGTACTCTTTTGCATATATTGGGTGCCCTTGATAGACCAGACTCAGGGACATTATTATTTGAAGGAAATAACTTGCTCGAAATGAACCAAAAACAACTTGCTAAATTCAGGAATGAAGAAATTGGTTTTGTTTTTCAATTTCATCATCTATTACCAGAATTCACAGTATTAGAAAATGTGTTAATTCCTAATTTGATTTCAAGGAAAAAAGATAAAGACTATGCTTTGCAATTGCTTAGAGAGGTAGGAATAGAAGAAAGAGCAAATCACAAACCATCTGAAATATCAGGTGGTGAAGCTCAGAGAGTAGCAATTGCAAGAGCATTGATAAATTCACCAAAAATCATACTTGCCGATGAACCTACAGGAAACTTAGATACTGAAAATGCGAACGCAATAATAGATTTAATATTCAAACTTAGAGAAAAGTTTAATCATACTTTTGTTATAGTAACTCACAATGAAGATTTTGCAAGAAATTGTGATAGAATAATAAAAATATCTGATGGAATTATCATAAATTCTAATAAATAAAATATATTCAGTTTGAAGAACATAAAAATAATAACACGAAATCTTAACTGCTTTTATGATAAAACACAAGCATTATTTGATGTTTCAATGGAAATTGAAGCAAATAAAATAACAGCATTGATTGGACCTTCAGGATGCGGAAAATCAACTTTTTTAAGAACGCTTAACAGAATGAATGATATTATATATAGATATAGAGTGGAGGGTGATGTAATTATTGATGGTATTGATATTTATAAAGAAAGGATTGATGTTGTTGAACTTAGAAAGAGAGTTGGTATGGTATTTCAGAAGTCAAATCCATTTCCAAAAACTGTGTATGATAATGTTGCATATGGCCCAAGAATACACGGTGTGAAAAATAAAAGTGAACTTGACTTTATAGTAGAATCCAGTTTAAAGAGAGCAGCTCTATGGGACGAGGTTAAGGATAGACTGAATGAACTTGCAACTGGACTATCAGGAGGTCAACAACAGAGAGTTTGCATAGCAAGAGCATTGGCAGTAAATCCAGAAATACTTCTTATGGATGAACCAGCATCAGCACTTGACCCAATATCAACTGCAAAAATTGAAGAGCTAATTATTGAATTAAAAAAATCGATTACTATTGTTATAGTAACACATAATATGCAGCAAGCAGCAAGAGTAAGTGATAGCTGTGCTTTTTTCTTAAATGGTTATCTGATTGAATATGACAGTACAAGGAGAATGTTTACAAATCCTGAGAAAGAAGAAACTCAGAACTATATTACTGGAAAATTTGGATAAAATTTTAAATTTCAATTATCATTTTAAAATATTAACTTAAAAATAAAAAAATGTATCAATATTTAGAAGAGGAATATGACAAGTTAAAAAAGAAAATCTATAAAATGGGAAGTCTTGTTGAGGAACAGATACAAATCTCATTACAATCATTATTCGAAGGAAATATTGAACTTGCGAGTTCAGTTATTCAGAAAGACAAAAAAGTTGATAAATATGATGTAAAAATTGATAAAATTTGCCAGAGAATACTTGCTTTAACTCAACCAGTTGCAGTAGATTTAAGAATGATTTTGTCTGCTCTGAGTATAAATACAAACTTCGAAAGAATTGGTGATATTGCAGTAAATATAGCAGAGAAAGTAGAAGTACTCAAAGATCATTTACAATTTCTTAAGGAAATTAATTTAGAATCATTAGCTGAAAACACAAAAATATCCCTTAAAAATACATTGGATTCATTAATCAATATTGATGTAGAACTTGCATATAAAGTAATATCATTTGATTCCACAATAGATAAGCTTTACAATGAGATTTTTGAAGCAATAGCAAAAAAAATAGAAAAGGAAAAACAATTTGTGGAAGCAGGTTTAAATGCTCTTCTCATTTCTTCAAATCTTGAAAGATTATCCGATCATTGTACCAACATAGCAGAGGAAGTAATTTTTTTATCAGAAGCAAAAATTATAAAGCATAAAAGATTTCCGGAATCTGAGCAAAGTGGGACTGAAGAAAATCCTTCGTGATGATTAAGTATCTTAGAGGTTTCATAATAATACTTGCTCTATTAATTATCAATAATTTATATCCCCAAACAAAAGATACATCTAAAAACATAACATTTGATATTTATAAAATTAAAACCACAAGAACACTTGCTTTAAATTCCGATACAATTTCGATTAAAGATTTTATATGGAATGATAGAAGAAATTTGGGGGAAATACTTAATGAAAGAAATGGATATATAATAAATTATTTTTCATATGGTGGAAGAAATACTATTAATTACAATTCATATTCTGAAAACTCAATTGGGATATTTAAAGATGGAATACAACAAAATGATATAATATTTGGTGGATATGATATAGAAAACATTTCTGTTAATGAGATAGAAAAAATAGAAGAAGTTTCATCGGTACTTTCTTTTCTTTATGGAACAAATTCTAGAGGTAAAGCAATAAATATAATATCAAAGGATATTTTTCTTCCATATATTTTTACACAATTAAGATATACGCAGGATAGATATGGAGCATTGGGTGCTGATGTAAATTTGACAATTCCTTTTTCAAAAAAAATCAATTACACTTTCGGAGTAAGTAGTAATGTAACTGATGGTAGATATCAGAATAATCATTTGAACATTTGGCGAGCAAGAAGTAGGATAAATTATTTTTCAAATGAAAAATTCAACTTAAAAATAGATTTTAATTATTCCAGAATTGTAAGAGGATTATTTGGAGGATTGTATAACTCAACAGACGATACACTTTCTAGTTACATACTGGCAAGAATAAAAAATGCAGAAGCGTATGAAAAAATACTTCACTACTATTTTAATTTCGGAATAAAAGCTAAATTATTAAAAGACGAAGCTCATCTAACTGAACTTAATCTATACACCATAAATTCACTACGCGAATATAATGATTTAGAAAATTCACCTACCCCAAATAATATATTAATTTACAACGCATACAAATTTATTCGATATGGTATTAATATTAGACAGAAATTAGATTTTGCATTATCAAAAAGTACAAATATTAATTTGTTAATTGGTGGAGATTTGTACTTTGATTTATATCATTATAATAAAATAAACCCAGATACATCTATAAAATATGATCCAGCCCTGAACTTGAACATTATGACGATGAATCACTATTCATTTTATTCGAGAGCAGACATTGACTTAAAAAGTTTTTACCTTACTTCAGGCATAAGAGAAGATTATTTTGAAGACAAATTCCATTTACAATATGGCATTGAAGGAGGAATTAAAATTAATTTAGGTGCAGAAAAAACAGTAACTTTTTTTGGAGGTATTAATTCGACTAAACAAGGTTTAAACTACAATAAGATAAAATATTTATCAGGTTTTGAAAATGAACCTTATTACTTAGATAACGATAGAACATATATGGAATTTGGAATCAAATACACTTCAGAATTTATTAAAATACATTTGAAACAATTTGCAAGCGATTATGCAGGTAATATTGATTTCCTTAACGGAAATTATTCTTTTGAATACTGTTCAAAATATTTTGATTCCAAAATCAATATAGATAAATTTAAGTTTGATAATTACCCTGATGTTTTCATTAAAGCAGATTTATGTTATCATAATTTCTTCTTCGACAAAAGACTTAATTTAAGAGCAGGTTTATTGATTAAGTTTGCTTCTAAGTATAAAATTTTATATTATTCTCAATATAAGTACGAATTTCTTTCAGATACATTATATAATAATAGGGACTTTTTCAATATTGATTTATATATTGGAGCAAGAATTGGATCAGCTAATGTTACATTTACATTTGCGAATTTACTCAACCATTTAAACTACACAACTTCAATATTCCCTTATGATGACAGAGGAGGTTTATTCAATTCTTTAGCTCGCTTTTCTATTGTATGGGATTTTAAGTATTGATAAGAAGCTATTGAGTATAAATAAATACTAAAATTAGATTTTAATCTACATTTTCAGTAGCTAATGCTTCATCATTAATTTCTATTGTTGCAGTTATAAAATAAGGAGCGTCATAATCATCACTTGAAAAATCTACAGAGCCCTTTAATTCTGCTTTCAAACTAACTTTATAGTCTTGACACTTGAAGTTCAAAAAATTTATACTGAAATTTTTAAATACAATAGAATACTCAATTCTGTAATAATCATCACTTTCCCTGAAATATTTTCTTAATGCTATTATAGGATATACATAAATATTAACTCTATCGACATAAACACCATCTGAAAAATCATTATTAGTAAATTCAACAGGGAATATTCCATCTGAAATAGTATATGCACCTTCACTTAATTGTCTTATATAAAATATCTTATTAGATGGTAACATTATTTCAAAATTAAGATACTCTTTACTATCCTCTTTCTCAGAGAATATCATATGAAAACCATTGTAAATCCCCTCCATTCTTGATGCATGTTTAAACGGAATTTCATAATCTTTGAATTCATACCTTGGTTTTGTTATTGAGGTCAGAGGATTATCAATAGTAAATACTATTTTACTTTGTGAATATGATAATGTTGTAAATAAAAGAATTATTAAACTTATTATTTTTCTTTTCATAACACAACTATTTTTTAGAAGTTATGTAATATTTTTAATAATATCAATAAAGATAAAAATTTTTTTGAATATTGATTTATAATTAGGAGAAATAACTCGAATATTATTTGACTTATTAACTTTTTTATTTTCAATCAACATAAGTAACATATAATTCTTCATCGATAATTTCAATTGTTGCTATTATACTATAAGGGACCCCATATTCCCTACTTGACAAATTCGATGATGCTTTTAATTCAGCTCTCAAAGTAATTTTATTTTGTGAATAATCAAAATCAATAAAATCAAATTGAAAATTATTGAATTCCATCATTTGCGAACGGTATATCAAATTATTAGTATCCCTTGAATATTTCTCTAAACATATCCTCGGATAAACATATTTATTTGTAATAGCATTATAAATTCCACCTACATAATCAGTATCAGATATATGAAGTGGCAATTTCCCATCAGAAAGTATGAATTTTTGGTGTTCTATCTCAGTAATAAAAAATTTATTATTAAAAGGTAAGAAAATAATGAAATTATAGAAATCTTTTTGATTTTGATTTTCAGAAAATACCATTTCAAAACCTGAACTTAATCCCTTTGTTAAAGAAAGATTTTTTAATAAAATATGATAATCTTTCAGCTCATATTTCGGTTTTGAGTGATCCATATACTCAATCGTAAATACTATTTCACTCTTAGAACAAGAGAATGAATAAATTGTAAATAGAAGTATTATGAAAATTAGTTTTTTCAATTTAAATATATTAGTTTTACATTGTGATTTTTAAAATTTACCTTTATGGGTTTTAAAACACATGTATCTTTATACAAAATTTATTTAATTACCATGGAATAACTTTATTATCTTTTATAAATTTTCCTGATAATTCAAATGGAGCTTCAGTTGCTAACCATACTGCTGTTCTCGCTCCTTCTTCTACTGTCCTTTCTGCACCTACCCCACCTAATTCTGTCTTTACCCAACCAGGACACATAGAATATACAGCAATACCCTTATTTTTTAACATTAAATGATATTGACATGTAACTGCATTTAAACCAGTTTTTGAGATACTATAAACAGGGCTAAATTTAATCATACCGTTTGTAATTGAACCAAGTGTACTCGAGATATTTATCACTCTGCTACCTTCTTTTAAGAGTGGCAAAAACTTTTGCGTAACTACTATCGGTGCAATTAAATTTGTGTTAATGGTAATTACAATGTCTTCAAAAGGTATTAAATCTAATCCCCTATCTGTTTTTAATCTTATCCCAGCATTATTTATTAGTACATTAATTGAATTAAATAAACCTGAAATTATTTTGTATGCATTGTTTATACTTTCTATATTAGTCACATCCATCTGAACGAATTCTGCGTTTATATTCATTTCAATTAATTTACTCACTGCTTGCTTACCTTTTTCTGTATCCCTCGCAGTCAAAATAATGTCAAATCCTTTTAGCCCTAATTGTCTTGCTATTTCAAAACCAATTCCTCTATTAGCACCTGTTATTAAAACATTTTTCATAAAAAATATTAATTTAATTTATTAATTCATTAATTGCTTGATATACACTATCAATTGATATTTGTTTTATACATTTAAACTCGTCTATACCATTCCATTTACATCTGGCAGGTCTAGGTGAGTTAAAAAAGCAGGGGCTACATTCAAGTTCCAATCTTACAATTTTGTGAGGGGATTTCCATGGATACAATTCTTTAAAATTAGTATAGCCAAATATCCCAACCACAGGAATCTGTAGTGCTGCACAGGTGTGCAAAAATGCAGTATCGTTTGAGACAAACAATTTGCAATGCATTAATCTTGAAACAGAGTCCATAAAATCCCCTGTTGATGCGAATTCAGAATAGTCTTTTAATTCAGATTTAATTTTTTCATTTAAATCTTTTTCTGTTCCAAACAAAAGTATAAATGCATTTTTATTACTTATTAATACCTTGCATAACTGAATATATTTATTGACATCCCATCGTTTATTTATGTGATTTTTAAGAATTGCTGAACCAGCATGAATACCAACTGGAAACCTATCTTTAACTTTCTCTAAAATCCAGTTTTCACCTTCTATTTTTTTATCTTCAGGGACGAATATTTCCATAGGTGGAACATTACTATCTGATATATCCCCCACTATCTCTTTTATTAAATCAACATTCTGTAAAACATTATGTCTATCCTTAATCTCAGGATACTTTAATTGATTAAGAAATTCAAACCTAAAAAAATGACTATGATTATATTTCTTCCCAATTCTCTTACCTGAACAAAGAAAAAAATTTAACAAATTATATTCAGCTCTATTTGAAGGATAAACATTAATACTATAATTATATTTCCTTCTTCTAATTGACAAAACTTCTTTAATAGATTTAATTTTTGACTGATGTAAAAAATCTATAAAAAAAACTTCGTTGATTAATGGATTATATGTGAATATTTGCTTAACAGATTCAAACATTGCAAGTAAATCCACTTGCAAATCTGTATTTCTATCTTTCAAAATTCTTAATGCAGGTGTAAACATTAAAGCATCACCAATACCAGACAAAGCATTAATTAGTATCTTCATTCTTTTTTTCTCTCCTTTTGAAAGTATAAACAGAACTGACTAATCCAATAATTGTAACTACAACTGAAGCAAGAGATATTTTCAATCCTCTGGCAAAAGTATCGGATTCATACTTGAATTCCACTGTATGAAATCCTTTCTCAAGATAAACAGCTCGCAAGCAATAATCAGCGCGCAATATTTCAACAGGAACTCCATCAACATATGCTTTCCATGCAGGATAATAAACCTCTCCAACAAGTAAATACCCATTTTCAAGTGTATTTACACTAAAAGTAATTTCATTTAAATCATATTTTAATGTCTTAATTTCTGCTTTAATTAATGTATCAGGTGTTTCTGGTAATACAGCATTTTCAGGTTTTTTCTCAAGAACAATTGTTTTTCTATAATCATAATCAGGACTTTTCATATACCTTATAATATCAGAATCATTCGAAATATATTTTGCATTATAAAACATAGTTGCTTTTGGCATATAAGAAGGATTTTCAATCAATTGTTTCTCACCTTGCTTAAGTCTACCTGTTGCTGTATCTATATTGATTTTATATTTTACATTAAGTAATCCCAGTAATTGAGAATTATCTGTTTCAGTTTTTTGGGGTGGCATATACTTTTTTATATACAAAGCACTATAACCTTCAATTAAAGGAATTCTATCCACCTGTCCTTGATTTCGTTGAAATAGCATATTCCCACCATATCTCATGTTTATTCTAAATGTCTCATCCTTGAGCTTTTCCTTCATCTCATTAATCAACTGCGAATTTTGAGCAAAAACTTTTTCTGGATTTTGTGTGCCATTGTTTTGAGTAAACCAGATAACATAAATTTCAACACATAAAATAAGAATGAGTACCCCTGCAAAAACATTAAAATTTATCTTTTCTTTAATAAAAAGATAAAATGATAATGCAAAAAGTGTAACAAAAATGAAAAAGATTAAATACTGATTTTTTATCCAATTATTTATATCTCTTAAACTATTAACCATATCAGGTAATACCTGATCTTGTTTAACTTTGAATGCTCCTACAAGAAAAAGTAGTAAGAAAAATGCAAAGATAGAAGCAGAAATGAATAAATATGATGGTTTTAAATATTTCAAAAGTAAGTTTTTATCTTTTATCATTGCATCAAATCCTGCACAAACAACTAATGAGAGAGCAAATGCCGTTAAATAAGTAATATGTGAGGGATTTCTATACCTGTTGAACATAGGTAATGTATCAAACATTAATTTCTGCAAAAAGAAATTACCCCCTAAAGCAAAGAAAAATGAAAAAATCGCAAACCCTAATAAAAACCAAGTGAATAATCTTTTTGAATTATCCTTTATTAATAATCTTATAGTTGGAATCAAAAGGATAACAGCGAGAGTTGAAATGTATAAATTAACAGTTGAGAACATCCACCTCCCTTCCTGATGATTAGACCAGTATTTAACATCCCCTGGTATTTCACTCCAATTCCATACACCAAAAAACTTAGGTACAAAAAATGTAATAACATCATACCAATGCATAGAACCTTCCTTTGCAAAATTGTAATCAAATTTATCACGATTTGATAAACTAATAAATTCAAATGTAGGTAAAAGTTGAAAAGCAGTCAGACCAAAAGGAATAATAAAAAAAATAATCGAACCAAGTACTAAATGTTTCAATGATTGATAATCTTTATCAAGAAAATACTTAAGAAACAATACAACAGCATAAACACCAATAAAAACTAAGTTCAAGAATATTACTTGTGGATAACCACAAAGAATACACAAAGCAGTGATAAAAGTAGAAATCCAAAGATTATAATATTTTTTTGTTTCAATAAATCTTAAAAAAAGAAGAAACATTAAAGGGAACCAACTAACAGCTTCAACATTAGGCATATGAATCATATGCGCAATCATATATCCACAATAGGTAAACATAATCGCAAAAAGTAAGGAAGAAAGATTATTCCATTTGAAGTGTCTACCAAGCAAGAAACAAAAAATAGAACATAATAGATAATGAAAAATAATTGTTATTTGGACGGGTAAAGCATTTAGATATTGATTCTTAACAAACAATGTCAACAAAAGATTGAAAGGATAAAAAACTGCAATTTGTATATCTGCTACAAAAGGTACACCACAGAAAGTGTATGGATTCCAAAAAGGAATTACCCCATTACTTAAAGAAACAGCAGACATAAATTTACCAGGCCAGTACTGATGTAAAAAATCATCGAAGATAAATGCAGCACCTGTAAGCAGTTTATTAAAAAAAATTACCCAGAATACAAACAAAATTAATAAACAAATCCAAATATTATTAATAAAACTATTTGCTACATCAAAGAAATTACTTTTCTGAGTAATTGCCTTTTTGATCTTTTTTCCCTTTGCCATAGCCCCTGAATTTATTTTTTAGGTTCTTCTTTAAGAAGGTCTGCAATTACAATAAATTGAAAACCTAATAATCTTTTAAAGATTCTTGTCTTTATGTATAAAAGAAAATTCAAAGCTTTTCCTAAATTATTTTTCAATGGTTTCGGTAAAATTTCTATTATTGGAATAGGTGTAACTATTATTTTATTTATTCGGAATTTGTGTTTTTTCATTAACTTTTTAATACTCCCATAAGTGAAAAAGTGTAAATGCCCTCTATCAAGAATTCCTCTGTCTGAATACGGAAACCTTCCAAATAACAAATTAATTCTAACATAAAGGTTGGCAATATTTGCAAATGAAATTATAAATTTACCACCTTCCTTAATATAACTTTTAACCTCTTTTAAAATTCTTTCATAATCTACAAGATAATCGAGAATATCTAACAGAAGTATATAATCAAATTTTTGTTCAGATTCTAATTCTTTAGGTAAACCTTCATTTAAATTTTTTAGAAAATATTTACTGAAACTTTTTTTCATTTCCTCGTTTGGCTCAACAACATCAACCCCAACTTTATAATTATCATCTCTTATATGGCTTGCGAGAAAACCACTACCGCAACCTATATCAAGTATTCTTAATCCACTTCTTGCATTAAGTATTTTTAGAACTACACTATGACTTGAAAATGGATATAACTTTAAGGGATATTGCACAAAAAATTCTGAATAGGTATCAGATTTTTTTAATCCGCGAATAGTTTTTACATATTCCCTGGTAGTCTCGATTACATCACCTGCATATTTCAACCCTTTAACATAACAAATTTCGTTACCATAAAAAGTAGGAATAGGAACCTCAATAATACGAAGGTTGTGATGATGACACTTAATAATTATTTGCGTATCAAAGTGAAAGTCATCTGTACAATTATCCAAATTAATTTTCTTTAAACCCTCAATTGAATAGGCTCTATAACCAGAATGGAATTCAGTTAAATTTGTTTTTAATTTCCAATTTTGATAAGTGGATAAAATCTTATTGCCAATAAATTTATAAAGTGGCATTCCTCCTTTTAAAGCACCACCATATCTTTTCATCATTCTTGAACCAAGTACAACATCTGCTTTCCCTTCAACAATTGGAGAATAAATTTCCCCTAAAACTTCTGGAGCATATTGCCCATCACCATGTAAAAGCACAACAACATCAAAGCCTTTTTCAATATAATACTTAAATCCCCTCTTCTGATTACCACCGTAACCAAGATTTCGTTCATTTAAATAGATATTTAATTTCTCTAGTTTCTTTATCTGTTTATATCCAACTGAAAGCGCATAAGTATCATCTTTACTAGCATCATCAAAAACAGCGATTTCATCTATCTCATTATAAATGGGTGCAGGAATTCTCTCAAGAACTTTCGTGAGAGTCGTAACAGCGTTGTATGCAACTACAAGAATACCAATCTTTTTTCCTGCTCTCATTATTTTGTAGAATCTTTGGTAGTATCAACTTTACCTGCAATTTTATTCAATATGCTTTGTTTTTTAATATTTACTGCAGGGTCACTTGGATTTAATTCATTCAAAATAGATAGTGCAGATTGATAATCCCCTTTCAACTCATACATATCAATAAGGATTCTATAAGGATTATAATATGCTTGTAATGAAACATTTCTTCCTCTATATGCTTCTAAATCTTTTTTAGCATCATTAATAGCAAGGTCTGCATAGTAATTTGCTAAATTTATATCCCCTGCTCTTGCATAAAGCATTGCAACATCATATTTAAATCTGTAGTCCATTTCTACACAGGAAGGTGGGATATATGTATTCATAGCATCCAAAACTTTCTTAACTTTTTCAGCACCATCTGGTTCTTTTGAATATGAATGAGCTAGCTTCAGAAATAACATTCTATATCCATCAATCATCCTGTGTTGAACTTGTTCATAAAAAATTGTCGAATCATTCAGTCCTGTATATCTGAACCCATCTTGTGGTGTTGAGGAAACATTGGTCGCTGCTTCAATAAGGTTTCTATACATTTTAACTTTATCAATCCCAACTCCGAGTTCTGGATCAGCAACTTTGTAAGGATATAACTTTTGAGCCATACCTTCAAGCATTAAATATTCTCCAAGTCCGATATAATTATCTTCTGTAACCGTAACTGAGAAATAAATAGGTCTTTCAAATTTGTTTGCCCTCACTATATCAAGGACAACAAGGTCATTTGTTTTTAAGGCTGTAATAGTTCTTCCACCTTGCTGAAATCTTAATGTTGCGGGTATTTTAAATCTCAATTTATCAGGTAAGTCTGTTCTATTTTGCATTGAATCTGGATACGCACTTCGGGGAATATCAATAGTTATTTCTTTTTTCTCATCCCATTCTATTGGTTGTAAACGTTTTATCGCATCATCAGATAATGTAAAAGGAACAGTCTTTGCTCCATAGGGTCTTTCATTTTTCAATTGTAAATTATACCAATCAATTTGTGCGAGGGAAAGATTCACAACTCTAACATCAGTTCTTATACCATAAACTGCTTGTAAACACCATAAGGGGAAAGTATCATTATCACCATTAGTAATCAATATAGCATCTTTATCACAACTTTGGAGTAAGTTATAAGCATAATCAAAGGGGAAATAATTACCAGCTCTACTCTGGTATTTTACATTTACTCGATACATATTAGCAGGTACAAAAATAAATCCTAAAATCAAAATCACTGCTGTTACCGGTACCCAAAGTTTCTTTTCAATACTCTCAATTACCATTTCAATAATTCCTGTAATACCAAGTCCAATCCATAATGAGAAAACAAAGAATGAGCCAATATAAAAATAATCACGCTCTCGAGGCTGTGGGTCTTGTTGATTTTGATAGAGCGCAGTAACAACACCCATCATTATGAACATAACAAGAAAGATAAAAGCGAGTTTCTTGTGTTTATAAAAATGATAAATCACACCCCACAGTCCAAGGAAAAATGGTATTGCATAGAACTTACTGAAGTCCCATCCATCTCCTTGATTGTATCCCTGCCTACCAACATATTGCCAAAGCAGATACCTAATATACATTTCATAAATCTGGTATTTGAACATAAAATCAAAATCACTGCTATACAATTTTGGATCCCAGGTACGCTCGTGCATTGGATCCTTTGAATACCTTCTGGGTAGAAAAAGCGGTTGCTCTCCATATTGCTCACGATTCAAATATGAAAGTAATCTTCCTATTGTTGAGGGAGCATTATTATTAACGGGCAAGTTAGGAACATTTGCTCGCATTAATACCGATAAATAAGTGGAATACCCAATAATCGCAAGGAAAACAGCAAGCAAAGCAAATGTTAATATTTTCTGTTTAGCTTTATATGCATAAACTATAAAAATAGCTAGTAGGATAATTATTGAAAGACCTAATACAGTTGGGTTTGAAGAAATCAGAGTTGGAAATTTCTTTGTAATTCCAGGATAAAAAATAAAGAAAACAATCATTGAACCAATTATAGCAATGAAAAAAGTTATCCACTCAAATTTGAATCTTCTAAAATAGTAAAACAAACCTGCAATAAATATGACTTGGACAACTAAGAGGTGAATACCAAGAGCGAGCCCTGAAAGATATGCAACAAGAAGAAGATATTTGTCACTGCCCTCAACTTCTGCATTATCCCACCAAAGCATCAAAAAATAAATACCTAAAGCAAGCAATAAAGTCCCAAACCCATAAACTTCCGCTTCCATAGCATTAAACCAAAACGAATCACTGAAAGAAAGTGATAACGCACCAATGGCAGAAGGTATAGTAATGATTATATAATCAAGAATTGACTCAGGTTTCCCTCTCCAATTAATTATTAGTCGAACTGATACAAGATATAGTAAAAGAACAGTTAAAGAACTGGAAATTACCGAAAGCAGGTTCATCCTCAAACCAATATCAGCAGCAAAAGGAATCATAGTAAAAATTCTTCCGACTAAAATATGCAAAGGTGCTCCTGGTGGATGAGGAACGCCCATAGTATACGCACATGCGAGAAATTCTCCACAGTCCCAAAGAGACATCGTTGGTTGCACCGTAAGAAGGAAAACGACAGTTGATATAATAAATACAACTGCACCTATTATTCTATTAAAAATTTTGAAATTCATACTATTAATTGATAATTATTCAGTAATCAAATTTTTTATTAACTTTTTGATTTTGGTTTTTCTCTTTTTGTAAAAATCAAATCAATCAATCCATATTCCTTAGCTTCCTCTGCAGTCATATATTTATCTCGTTCTGCATCTTTTGCTATTTGTTCAATTGGTTTTCCTGTATGTTTAGAAATAATTCTATAAATCGTTTCTCTCGTTCTTAACATTTCCTTGGTATAAATTTCTATATCAGTTGCTTGTCCTTGAGCCCCACCAATTGGTTGATGCATCATAATTTTTGAATGCGGCAATGCAATCCGCTTTCCACTTGCACCACCTGTTAATAAAATTTGACCCATAGAAGCTGCCATACCAACACAAATTGTTGAAACATCAGATCTAATATAATTCATTGTATCATAAATAGCCAATCCAGCAGATATACTTCCACCTGGAGTATTTATATACAATGCAATATCCTTATCAGGGTCTTCATATTCCAAAAACAACAGTTGGGCAACTACTAATGATGCAACTTCATCAAAAATAGGAGTACCAAGGAAAACTACTCTCTCTTTTAATAGCCTTGAATATATGTCATAGGCTCTTTCACCACGAGAAGTAGACTCAACAACAATTGGTACTAATTGATTTTTTATTTTGTGAACTTCATCCAGTCCTTTCTGAATGAAATCATCATTTTTTTTAATTATGCTTGTGAAATCCATTTTAAGTTATTATTTTATTTTCTTCAAAATCTTTTAAAGTTTTTTCTACAACTTTCACATTAGCATTTTCAATTAGAAATCCCATGAGTTTATTATCAAGTGCTCTGTTTTTATATTTATTTTCTTTTTTCAGCATTTCAGCAAATTTATCAACCTCAATATCAAAAGGAAGCCTTTTTAGTTCTCTTTCAGCAAGTTTAAGATAATCTTCATCATTTACTGTCAAATTTTCCTGTTTGATTATTTTTTCACTAATTAAATACCATTTAAGATTAAATATTGTATCAGGTCTAATTTCTCTAATATATTCTTCTTTACTTTTAGGGGATTCACCTTTCTCCTTATGATGTTTATTGATATGATTTAAGTATTCTTCGTATTTTTTTTCTAGGATACTATTAACATAAACATCAGGTATTTCAATATCATTTAATTTAACAATCTCTTGAATGATTGAATTTTCAAGATCTATTTGACTTTTATCATCATAATATTCTTGAATTTTTTGCTTTAAAAACTTCTTATAATCTTCTTGAGTTTTGATATCATCTCTATTCGTTAATTTTTTAAAAAATTCTTCTGTTAATTCAGGATAAATAACCTTTTCAACTTTCTTACAAGTAATTCGAAAAAGTTGATTTTCTCTTTCTTTACCAGAATTGGAATCCTTATCTTTTGAAACAGTAAGATCTAATACTTTTTCCTCCCCTTCTTTTATATTTTTTAATGCTTCATATATATTCTTTTCCAATTTATCATCCCCTAAATATATTTCTACATCTTTTTTATTTTTACCAATAATAATTGTACCTGAATTATCTAATGCTTGAATATCAACAGTAACGATGTATTCATTGTCTAAAGCCTGTGCATCCAATGCTCGTGTAGAATGCTGTAAAATTACTTTTTTAAACTGTTCTTCTACATCCGAATCATCAATAATAATATTTTCTTTAGTTACTTCAATATTTTTATATATTGCTGTTTCGGGTTCTGGTAAATGTTCATATTCAATCTTTATAGTAACTAAATTATCATCTTTTTTTTCTACATCCAATAATTTTGAAGTACCTACAATATAAATTCTGTTTTCATCTACATAATCATTAAAAGCTTCCTGAGGTACGAAATCTGTAATCGCAAGCTCTCTGATATATTCTCCATATTGTCTTTTAACCATATTCACGGGTGCTTTACCTTTTCTAAACCCATCAACTTTAAAGTTCTTTGCATATACTTTATAAGCCTTTTCAAAGTACACATCCAATTCTTCTTTATTTAGGGTCAAATGCACTTCCTTTTTAGACCTACCTTTATCTATAATATTTACTTCCAATTTTTTATTTAATTATTTAAAACTATTAAATTAATTTTTATAATGAAAATTTACAATGTAAATTATAATTATAATAAAATAAAGAATTTACATTAAAAATCAGAGATATATGAAAAAGACAAATAAGAACTTTTGTAAATAAGTTTTGACTTAATGATTTATATATATAGTTAGCTGATTTGATTAATTGTCTAATTATTATAATAAATTTTCCAAGAAATAATTTAAATAATAAGTTAATTTACATTTTCTATAACCATTGCGATACCTTGCCCAACTCCAATACACATTGTGCAAAGAGCTATGTTTAAACTAGTTCGTTTTAATTGATGCACTGCTGTTGTAATAAGTCTCGCGCCCGTCATACCTAACGGATGCCCAAGTGCAATAGCACCACCTAATGGATTAATCCTTTCATCAAAGTCGCTTAATCCAAGTTCTCTAATACAACATAAAGCTTGAGAAGCAAAAGCTTCATTTAATTCAATAATATCAATCTCTTCAATTTTTATACCAAGTCTTTTAAGTAATTTTTGAGTTGCAGGCACAGGTCCCAATCCCATTATTCTCGGTTCAACACCCGCTACATCCATACCCAGAATTTTTACAAGTGGATTTAAGTTATATTTCTTAATCGCATTTTCAGATGCTATTAACAATGCGGCAGCTCCATCATTAATCCCCGATGAATTACCCGCTGTAACAGTTCCGTCAATTTTAACAATAGGTTTTAGAGATGCTAATTTTTCAAGAGATGTAAGTCTTGGATGTTCATCTATTTCAAAAATTACCTTTTCTTTTCCCTGTATTTCTACAGGTATTATTTCAGTTTTGAATAAACCTTCTGCTTGCGCAATTCTGGTTTTTTCTTGACTCCATAATGCAAATTTATCTTGGTCTTCCCTGCTTATTTTAAAATCTTGTGCAATATTTTCAGCAGTTTCTATCATTGATTCAGTACCATACTTCTGTTGCATCACTGGATTAATGAATCTCCAACCAAGAGTCGTATCATACATTTTAACATTTCTTGAAAACGGTTCTGACGATTTTTCTATAACAAAAGGAGCTCTAGACATACTTTCAACACCACCAGCAATAATTAAATCTGCTTCACCTGTTCTAATATTCCTAGCAGCACAACCAACAGCTTCCATTCCCGAACCGCAAAGTCTATTTACTGTAACTCCAGGTATTGTATATGGAAAATCGGCAATCAATAGTGCCATTCTAGCAACATTTCTATTATCTTCTCCTGATTGATTGGCACAACCAATGATAACATCATCTAATTCATTCCAATCGATATTTTTATTTCTCTCTCTCAAAGATTTTAAAACATAAGCCATTAAATCATCAGGTCTAATAGAAGAAAGAGAACCACCATATTTACCAATTGGTGTTCTAATAGCATCACAAATATATGCGTTTTGCATCTGATAAATTATTAATTTATTTGTTGAATACTTTCAATTTCTTTTTTATACAGCTTGAATGCATTCATTAATCCATCAGATAATCTATCAACTTCTTTTTGTGTAATAGCGGTAGAGAACATACAAGAAAATGTATTAATCATAAGAATTTTTTCCTTATAATATAAATGATCAAGTAATTGAACCAATACCTTTAAAGTTTCGGGACATTGATATGTTTCCCTATAAGTTGTCGGAGGATTTGGTTTCAAATGTATCCTGAACATAGAACCAGCTCCTGAAATTGAAACAGGAACATCACAAATTTTGATTACTTCTTTTATCTGTTCTTTTGCTTTAGAAGTCAGTGCATTTAACCTATCAACCGCTTCTTTATCAAATAATTTCATTGCGATATAACCAGCAGTCATTGTTATTGGATTTGCAGAAAAAGTTCCAGAATGAGGGAATAAAAGTTTAGGTTCTCTAGGGTCCATAACTTTTAGAACATCCGCTCTTCCAGCAATAGCTCCGACAGGAAAACCACCACCAATTATTTTTCCAAGAGCTGTAAGATCTGGTTTATATTTATAAATTTCCTGTGCACCACCATAACCAACTCTAAAACATAGAACCTCATCAAAAATCAATAAAGAATTATTTTCCCGCGTCCATTTGTACACAGCTTCAATAAATTCTTCCGTAGCTCTCATAAGTCCAACTCTATGTGGAACTGGATCTAATAAAACACAAGCAATTTCATCTTTATGTTTATCTAGAATTCTTAAAGTTCTTTCAATATCATTGAATGGAAAAATAATTACATCATCAAGGACTCCCTTTGGAGTACCAAATACAAGTGGTACACTATTAGGGCAATCGATATCACCCCAATTAGATGGATTTGCATGTTGACTCACTTCTGCAAAATCATAAGTACCATGATAAGCACCTTCTGCTTTTGCAATTTTAGGTTTTCCTGTATATGCTCTTGCTGCTTTTATCATTATCATAACCGCTTCCGTACCAGAATTCACAAATCTGATTTTCTCAAAACTTTCTACCCTGTTTACTAACAGTTCAGCAAATTTCAATTCAGCTTCTGATGCTAATGTATAAGCTGTACCTTTCTTCAATTGTTCAATCACACCTTCTACTATTTCAGGATGAGCATGTCCGTGAATTAAGGATGCCATATTGTTTGAAAAGTCAATTCTCTCAACACCATCTATATCAGTTATATAACAACCGGAAGCTTTTGCAGCATAATCAGGAAAAGGTTTTCTAAATACTGTATTTCTACTAACACCTCCTGGTAATAACTCAATTGCTTTCTGATAAAGTTCTGCACTTTTTTTATTTTCCATAAATTAGTCTAAATTATTTACACTTTTTTGGAAATTGTAAATTATCTTTTATGAAATTACTATTTATAAATAATAAGCATGAAAAGTATGATGTTAGATGAAATGGATTTATTATTTAATGTTTAATTTCGCTTCTGTTTTAGATTGTAAATATTCAAACGAAACATTCGGTGCTAATTTTCGTACCCATAATTTTTTATCAAGAACATCTATAACTGCAAGATTAGTATAAATTCTATTTACGCAGTTTTTGCCTGTAAGTGGATATGTGCATTTATTTACTATTTTTGGTTTCCCATCTTTAGTGGTGTGTTGCATTATGATGAAAAGTGTTTTAACCCCTGCTACTAAATCCATCGCTCCCCCAACAGCAGGAATAGTATCTTTTTCTCCCGTAGTCCAATTTGCAAGATCACCTTCCTCCGAAACCTGAAGAGCACCCATAACACAAATATCAATATGGCCACCTCTAATCATAGCAAAACTATCTGCATGGTGAAAGTAACAGGCACCTTTAATTGCTGTAACATATTTTTTACCCGCATTAATGAGTTCAGGGTCTTCTTTTCCAGGTTCAGGTGCTTTTCCCATTCCTAATAAACCATTCTCTGTGTGGTAGATAACCTCTTTATCTGATGCAACATAGTCCGCAACTAATTCAGGTAATCCAATACCGAGATTTACATATGCACCATCAAAAACATCCATAGCTACCTGTTCTGCCACTTGATTAAGAGTCCAACCTACATTTTTTTCTTCACTTACCATGGGTACCTCCTATTCTCTTCTACTAGTTTTGACTCATCAGCGGGGTTTTTTACTTCAACAATTCTATTTACAAAAATTCCTGGTGTTACAATACATTCTGGGTCTAACTCACCAAGCTCTACAATCTGTTTAGCTTGAACAATAGTAGTATTTGCTGCCATACACATTATTGGCCCAAAATTTCTTGCTGTTTTATTATATACAAGATTACCAAATCTATCAGCTTTAAGACATTTCACAAGTGAAAAATCAGCTTTTAAAGCATATTCAAGAACACACATTTTATCATTAATAATTCTTTTCTCTTTACCTTCAGAGAGAATTGTATCAACAGAAGTAGGTGTATAAAATGCAGGAATTCCAGCACCACCAGCTCTTATTCTCTCAGCTAAAGTCCCTTGCGGTACTAACTCGAGTTCAATTTCTCCTTTAAAATATAACTCAGGGAATACTTTAGAGTTTGTAGTTTTGGGGAACGAACAAATAATTTTTCTTACTCTTCTATGTTCTATTAATGACGCTAATCCAACATAGCCGCTACCAGCATTATTACTAATAACAGTTAAGTCTTTTGCTCCTTGGTCAATTAAAGCATGAATTAATTCAATTGGGCTCCCTGCTTCCCCAAAACCACTTATCATAATAGTTGCACCATCAAAGATATCAGCTACGGCTTCATGAACTGTTTTAACAATTTTATTAATCATTTCTGTGGTTATATTTTTCTTTCTCAAGCAAGTCAGCTAATTCTTTTTCTATCTTTCTTAATTCATCTTTATAGAAAAACTCATCAGCATCATAGGGTTCGAGATTCTCAATTGAAGTCTCAGTTTCACTAAATTTAGCAAAAAATATCTTATCCATCCATTTCATATTACGTGCTTCATTAAATCTTAATACAAACACTTTTTCATTATTTATATGAGTTGTTCCTAATAAAGAAATTTTTCCTGATGAAAATGTCATTGTAATGAATCTCGAGGGTCTATTTATTGAAGCTAACTCTCTAAAAACTTTATTAAATATTTCAACTATATCCGCCAAAGGAGCTGTAAAATAGTGGTATTCACCTGTTGGTCTTGCACAGTACATAGAATGGAAACCAATTCCAAGCATAGCTAAAATATTTCCTAAATCAATCCAATTTTGTGCTGATTTATCTATATCTACTTTTCCATTCTCATCTAAGAATAAGCTTACATGCTTCATTATCGGACTTTGATTTTTTAAGGTTAACCCGAAAGACTTCAACCTTCTAATTGCTGATATAGTCAAAGGATTCAATATTTCCCTTGGTGTTGAAAAATGTGAAACCCAAACTACTTGTACTCCATTATCAATAGCATATCTCATAAGGTCTAAATGTTCTTTAAATTTATCATTCAAAATAAATTCGGGATGGTATGTTAAGACTCTCGAACCAAATCTAACATTTCTGATATGACTCAACTCCTCTTCTTGAACAATAGGTATAACATATTCTCTTAATCTATCATAGGGTAAAAATGCTGCATCACCACCAGTAATTAAAATATCAGTTATTTCTTTATGTCTTTTCAAATAATCAAGCACCTGTTGAACACTTTCTTGTACAAACATATCTTCATCACCCCTCACCTGCGCATGACGGAAACAATAAGTGCAAAATGCAAAACAACTTTGAGTAGTTTTATCAAGAATTAAATTAATAGGTGGATATTTATGTTGACAACCATCTAATATGACAAGTCTGTTATTGTCATCTATATACCATGGTTTATTTAGTTTCTGCTTGCCATCATGAGGGTTTGTTTTCTTTTGATAATCTTTAACCACTTGCATTCTTTCTTCTTCAGTCTTAGCGTTTAAGTATTTTTGCACCTCTTCTTTCTTAATCATATTTGGTTGAGGGATAATCAAATGGTATATAGAATTATCTTGATAATTTCTCCAATCTATTGCATTTAGAGCATGTTTCGTCGCCAAAAATCTATAAACTTCTATGAAAAATTCCCTCTCCCGAACATCTCCAATATCAATTCCATTCTTATTCAATTCCTCTATAATTTCTTTAAATCCACTTAATCCTGAATAAAAATTTTTCGTTTTAAAAATTGGTTCTCCATCTCGTAAGATGTTAGAATGTTCTCTATAACAATAGTGCAGTTTATTTAGAAGACCATCAGGGCATAAATTTTCATTCTCAATAGTATCTAAAATTTTATCATCATTACAATACCATCGAATTGCTTTTATTTTATCAATTTTTTCCATAGTTTTTGAATTAACTTTCAGTTTAAACATAAATTAAAATTGTTTCATATTTATATAACAAAAACTCATAAAAGAGTTATGGTGACAAGACATATTGAAATCCAAAAAGAGTAATTCTATTTTCTAAAATAATAAAATTTATTATTAATTTAAATAAATAATGAATCAGGTGATGACATAATTGACAAATCCAAAAAAATTTATAATCACGCATGAATCAAAATTCTTATCAATATGTTTTTATGATATTTATTTAAATGTATTGGTTTAAATATATCTTTCCGTTTTAAAAATATTAATCTTCACATAAAATAATCTTCTCATTAACTGTATTGAAATATAGAATACATTAAATACAACTATAAACATCAAAAAAAGTAAAAAAATACAAATAAAAAAACTGCTTACCTTCATTTTGGTAAGCAGTTTAACAATAACTTGTCATATAAAATTATTTAATAACAAGCATTTTCTTAGTATCAATAAATTCTTTTTTCCCTGAGATAGCAACGATTCTATAGAAATATATTCCACTTGAAAGTTCTGATGCATTGAAATCAATTGTATAATATCCTGCTTTCAAATTTTCTGAAATTAATTTCTTCACTTCCCTTCCAAGTATATCATAAACAATCAGGTTAACTCTGCTTTCATATGGGATTTGAAAATCTATTTTAGTTCTTGGATTAAATGGATTTGGATAATTCTGTCCAAGTTCAAATTTAGTCGGTGGAAGTATTACGATTTCATTTTTCAAGTCAAAATAATTATAATTGCCATAAATATCTATTTGCTTTAATCTATATTTATATCTACCTGTATTTAGATTTTTATCTTCAAAAATGTAGTAATTGTTCTTATTAGTCGTACCTTTACCAGGCATATATCCAACTTTAGTCCAACTATCTTCATTAGATTTTCTCTCTATTTCAAAACCAGAATTATTTGTTTCATTTTCAGTAATCCAAGTTAATTTTACATTCCTTCCTTTAACCTCTGAATTAAATGAATTTAAAACAACAGGTAATGGTCCCTCCTTATCTGATGCAACCCAATAAGAGAAATGAGTTGTTGTAACATTCATAATTCTTGGATTTGAATTAGAAACATCTATTTCATCTCCATAAGCAACCCAACTATTTCCATCATCTGTACTATACCAAGTTTGAGCTTTGTTAATAGCTGAAAAATTCTTACCATTATCCAAAACTGATAACCATTTATATGTGATAGTTCTACCATTAGTTGGTGGATAATCCGACTCTACTTTCCAATGCGAAGCAATACTTGAATATTGTCCAACAATAATTACAGCAGAAGGTCCTGTTTTTCTTGTTATAGAAACATTTCCAAGGTCATCCATTCCATTAGAAATATCCATACTTAAGAAAGAGAAAGAACCAGTCCCAACAGGAACATTTAATATTTTAGCAGTTCCAACTATTCTGCTTGATGAAGTCTCAACAGGGTCAATAGCATCTACATCAAAAATTATACTGTTGGATTGAGTATTTAATATTCCAGAGTTCAAGATTAATTCACCATTAATTTTTAAATTACCTTCCATATTTACACCAGAACTATTATTAATCTTTAAATTATTTACTTCGTTATCTATAAAAAGCCCATCTGGTATTATTTGAGTTGAGCTTCCATTGAATTCAATTGTTGAATATTTAGAGGTTGCATTAATTTTCGAATTTGAAGTGGTACTAATACCCCCTTTAAGTTTCAGATAAACGTTTAAAGAGGCACTTAAAGGATTCATTACAAGATATTTATTATTCCTCAATAAAGGATTTTCATTCTTATCACTTGGAACACCTAAATACAGGTAACCTCTAGAAATAGTAAGTTGATTATTTATGTATACATCACCATATATTGTTACATTTACAGCATTATCTAATGTTAAATTAGCAAAATTTATTGGTGAAATACCATCAATGTATCGAGCTGTATCGCTTTTCATAGTTATTGTATAACCAGCAGGAAGGTTAACCGTTCCATAATTTTGAAAATTACCAAATATTGTATGGTTAAAATTACCAGCATTAAAAGTAGCACCTTCATCTACTATTAAATCACCACCAATAGTGAGTGAAGAATTAGTATTGACAGTAGTAGTACCAGTTATAACTAAATCACAATAAATATTTAGAGCAGAACTTGGTAATGTTTTTGTACCACTTCCACTTAAAATCAAGTGCGAATATCTATTTGTTGAAGGATTTGGTACAACTACTGTTTGAGTACCACCGCAATATTCCACTGTTGTATGTCCACTAATTACTGTTCTCCATACACCATTATTGTATACACTACCATATATTCTAATTACACTATTTTCTGCCATCCAAAGTGTATCACCGCTACCAATAGTAAGATTATAGACATCATTTTCTCCACTCATTGTAGCATTTCTATTTGTAAAAATTAAATTGCTTGTACTAGGGTTAAAAGTTCCACCAAGATTAACCCAAGCACCTAAACCACCATTAATAGTAATCTGTGCATTAGCTTCTGTATTGAGGATACTACCACTTTGTAGAGTTATAGTTTTAATTTCAGTTCCATTTGGAATTACTGGGTCATAATTAGTATTTGCAGCATCAGGAATAATAATATTAGATGTTTCATTTGGCCTACCAACTGGGTCCCAATTCTCAGGAGTGTTCCAGTTAGTACTCTGCGTACCTTTCCAGGTATAATAAGACAAAGACGATTTAGCCAATGTATTCTCTAATTGCCCGAATCTTGTAGGGAAATAACCAATATTAATATTATCAATTTCAATCCAATTATTTTCAGTATTAAGGTTCGAACGTCCCCATTCATAAACTTTCGGGGGAACACTATCAGCATAACAAGTCCATTGGACTAAATCTTGTTCAGGATTTCCATTTAGCTCATCATCTAAATAATGGGTAGTAATAGTAGCAATACAATTACTTCCTCCTCTTTGGACAAAGTCATACATTCTTTTTATTGCATTTGATTTCCAAATAGGAGGATTACCAATTAAAATTTTAACAACAATACTATCTGGATATGTACCACCTGGTAAGAAACATATTTTTGTAAACTGATTGCCAAATGTATATTCCTTATTTGCAATAAAGTAATTTCTTTTAACAATACCTGTTACATCACCTACACCTAACGTTACTGCATTTGCACCCATAGTTAAGGTTGTCGATAAACTTCCATTATGCATATGAAGAATACCTTGGGTAGAAGATGGATTATTTGCTGCTAAATTTAATATACCATTAACTGTTAAATATCCCTGATAAGTGATACCACCAGAACCATTGATTGTTAAATTAAATATTGATGAAGAAGTAAAGAACTCATTAGGTAAAGTAATAGCAGAAGAGTTATTGAAAACTACGGTAGCAGAATCACCATTAGCATTTATTTTACCATTTGAAACCGAAATAGAATTTATGGTTAGTGTGTTATTATTTCCAACTGTTAGAGTACCGTTTGTTAAAGTCAAAGTACCATTCACAGTTACATTTCCAATCATTATTACTCCATCCGTTCTGTTAATAGTCAAATTATTTAGTGTTACTGATGGTAAATATGCTGTGCCACTGCCACTAAATATTATATTGGAATTGTTACCACCTGTAAACCCACCATTAAATACAGAAACAATACCATTCAATGTTAAAGTATTACTCCCAATTGATAGATTACCTGAAGTCAAAATTAACATTTGATTTATTGTTAGACTATTATTTATAGCAACACCATAATTATTATTGATAGTTAAATTATTTAATGTATTATTGGTAAATGCACCTGAAGGAATTACTTGAGTAGAGGTACCACCGAATACAACTGTAGAGTTACTTGCAGTAGCATCTATTTGAGCATTATTAGTGAAATCAAGTTCTTTCGTTATAGTGAGTTGTTTACCATTTACGACAAGTTTTTTTGCAGATTGTGAATTAGTAATTTTCCCAAGAACTCTATTTTGGTCTAAAACACAATCGTTTGCAGGAGAAGTTGCAAATCTTATATTTGCCCCATCAGGAGGAACCATATTATTTGTCCAATTGCTTGCAGTACCAAAATTGCTACTTGTATTCCCTTGCCATACATATTCAATAGTTGATTCTAATGCTCCCATTTGAGGGACTGGTGCTCTTGCATTTCCTTTATAATCTGTTGTAATTCCAGTTCCCGTTACTGCAGGTAAACTTGCTGATGCAAGGAAATCATCAGGTGTAGTTCCTGTAGGATTTGCAAAACTAGGATTTATATCAGTGCTATTGTTATCCTGTCCTGTTCCATTTCTCCAGGTCGATAAATTGTTTCTAGGGTTAGCACCTATTCTACCAAGGGTACCAGCAGCATTATAATAGTCATTATAATCAATAGTTAAATTTGTTATATTATTAAGATAAATGGATAAATGATATCCTGATGAACCTCCAGTTCTAGAATTAGCAAAAATATTATTTCTGAAATTTCTTATAGTTCCACTATTATTGCTCCAAATACAAGCAGTATAGGAAGTTGTTCCAGAGGTAACAGTACCACCAATATAAACTGTATTGAAATAAATATAACTACTGGAACCAGAACCATTTTCATCCCAAATCCCATTAATTTCATAGCCTCTTGAAATGCTATTCCCAAGAGAAATAATATTATTGTAACAATAAATAGAACCACCATTAAGAAAAATTCCTTCTATTTCAGTTCCTGTATTACTAGATGAAGGATATATACTGTGAATAAAATTGTTAGCAACAGTATTTACACCAGAATTTGGAGCAATAAAATAAATACCATATATATCATATCTTGCTGTTGTGTTTAAATTATATAAATTGTAAACAGTGTTCCCCGTTACGGTTTGAGTTCCACTGTTTATTGTTTGAGATATACCTATTAAAGATGCAGCTGATTTTATTGATGTTTGACCACTACTTGTTCTTATATCTCTAACCAAATTATTTGTTATTGTATTAATACCAGCACTTGTTTGAATTCCCCTTGCTCTTGCAGCTGCGGAGTTACCAGAGTAATTATTTGTAAGATTAGCTATAGTATTACCAGAAATAGTTGTTGTATTAGTACTCGCACTATATATTCCGTATATGTCTTGTTTTTGCAGAGAATTTTGTGCTGTTGATGAAACATAAATACTATTTGTTGTATTTAAACTACCAATTAGATTATTAGTAATATTAGTGATACCACCACCACTTCTAACATAAATACCTTCGAAGCCATGAGAATAGTAAGTTGAACCAACTGTGGTAATACCACTAATATTATTATTATTAATATTTACAGTACCACCACTGTTTTGAATAATACCATGTGTTGTAGAATATGTAGCACCATCAAATAATACAAATGGTGTTGATGTATAACCTGAACCACCACTCAATAATGTAATACTTGTTACAACTCCATTGCTGATATTTGCAACTGCTTTTGCTGAATCTGTACAAGTACCAGAAAAGGTAATAACAGGTGCTGTGGTATAACCACTACCACCACCAATTAAAGTTATAGAGGTTACTACACCATTTGTAATAGTAGCCGAAGCAGATGCACAGGGAGTATTTATAACAATAGAATTATTTTCACTTGTTGAACCTATAGTATTATTATAAACATTAACATTACCAGAATTAATAAAAATACCATCAAACGGATTTGCTTGAGTGCTAGTGTAATTAATATTTTTTATTATATTATATTGAACTAATGAAGCACCTGTAGAACCACCTGAAATAAAAATACCACAAAAATAATGTGGATAATTTGCATTAAAAATCATAGCACTTCCACCACAATTTGGCTGTGTACCACCCACATAATTACTAATTACTGTATGATTACTATTCGTCGACACTCTTATACCATTGTAATTATAACTACCAGATGGTGCAAAATTAGTTGTTTCATATATACTATTATTTGATATAGTATAGTTATTAGAATATGAACTTATAAATATCGCATAAGAGTGACCACCAGTATTAAAACAATCATATATATTATTATACGAGATAATATTGTTATCATTATCTCTTTCTGCAGTTCCAGCAGAAAAAATTGCATACCTTGGTCTACCAGCAGAACTTGATGTGATGTCATTATATGTAATTGTATTATTATCATTTCCATTTCCTGTATTAGCAGTTGAAATAGTAATAATCCCTAGAGACGAATTTGTCCCCGAACCTTTGATTATACAATACTTTATAGTATTATTTTCAGCTGAATTAATTAACCTAAAAGTAGTAGCTGAAGCACCTGTACTTGTATTTTGTATTGTTAAACTTTTTTCACTACCAGATTGATTTATTCTACCATCAAAAGTAACATTATCAGCACCATTTAAATATATAAGATTAGTATTCAAATCACCACTTATAATGACATTTGAGACTGTAGGATATATAGTTATTGATGAATAATTTGCACCACCACTACCGCTAGCATTCAAAGTAATAGCATTTGTTTCTGTTGTACTACCTGTTAATTGTAGAATAATATTGCCAGTTAAAGAACCATTATTTATAGCGTCAAATGCTGCTTTTAAATTAGCATAATTTGCACCTGCACCTCCTACAGTACGAATTGTTTGGGAATATAGATTTTCAGCTATTAGTATTGTGCTTAATATAATAAAAATTATAAAAATAGTACTTTTTTTCATAGCCTTTCACTTTAATTTAACCAATTTGAAATACACAAAAATCATACCAAAAATTTTTAAAAATACATTTTCAATTTTATAATAAAACAAATTTTTAAAAGTCTCAAAATTAAACTTTTCTTAATTATTTTGAAACTTAAATTTTGTGTAAAAACTACTCAGATTTTTTTTATCTATATATTTTTCTCTTTATCATAAATTTTAATAAGTTCATAATAAATACTAACATTAAAAGCACTAAAATAAAAGGTTTCAATAAGTGTAATTTATGGATTAAGTAATTTCATTTAATAATAACAAGTATTATACATGAAATATTTAATTTTTATGAATTTTGAATAATAGTTAATAATTAAAAAATCAATATAATAGAGTATTGAAATATAAAAGGTATATGCTTATGTTATTGTTTATATAATTAACTAAAATATTTAGTTAAAATTTTATTTTTACATTTAATCAAAAGTTTTAAATATTTATGTTATAATGAAGATGTTTTCTAAAAATTGCCCCTGTGGTGTAATGGATAGCACACTGGTCTTCGGAACCAATAGTCAGGGTTCGAATCCTTGCAGGGGCACTAAAATTATAATAAATTTAGGGGGTCTACATCAATAATAACTCGCACTGATGAAGGTATATGTTTATCTATATAATCTGGTAGGAAGTTTAAAATATCTGTGAGGTATTTTCCAGAGGGGTCTATTGATTTCTTAGATTTTAGAATTATGTGAAATCTATATCTTTCTCTTAATTTTGAGAAAAGAGGTTGAACAGGATGAAGTATTTCTAAAAGTTTTCTTTTATCTAAATTAACCAGAAAATTGAAAAGTTCCTTAATTTTTGATTCTGCCTGTAATTTATCCTTTGAATTGACTTCTATTAAAACAATTCTATAAAATGGTGGATAACCTGCTGCTTTTCTCGTTAAAATTTCGTGATTATAATATGATTCAAAATCATGATTTTTTACAAACTCAAATACTTTATATTCAGGATGACTTGTTTGAATAATAACTTCCCCAATTTTTTCACTTCTACCGCTTCTACCAGCAACTTGAGTAAGAATTTGGAAAGTCCTTTCAGTTGCTCTAAAATCAGGGTGCAGTAATCCAATATCAGCATTAATTACTCCTACAAGTGTAACATTTGGGAAATCTAGTCCTTTAGCAATTATTTGCGTACCAACAAGAATATCAATATTCCCAACGCTGAAATCACTTAAAATACTTTCATACTTTTTTCGCGATGTAATGGCATCTGAATCTAATCTTGAAATTCTTGTAGATGGAAAAAGTTTAGTTATTTCCTCTTCGATTCTTTCAGTGCCTGTTCCTTTCTCAATAATTCTTTTTGAACCACAAACTGAACAATTTTCAATACGAGATTTTGAAAATCCACAATAATGACATTTAAGTAAATTAACAACTTTATGAAAAGTTAATGCAATGCTACATTTTCTACACATTTCAACATTTCCACAGTCCAAACATTCAAGATAAGAGTGATACCCTCGCCTATTTTGTAACAAAATAATATTTTCTCCCTTTTTCAATCTATCATCTATCGCAAGCAATAATTCTCTGGAAAGAAACTTTACTCTGACTTTTTCTATCAAATCTAATAAAGATTCTCTATTCAAGGTATTAAAATCAATTGGTGTTTTATGCCGTGTATCAACAATAATGATTTTTGGCATATTAATTTTTGTAGCTCTTTCAGGTAAATTTAAAAGTGAGTATTTACCTGTAATAGCATTATAATATGATTCTAACGAAGGTGTAGCAGAGCCTAGCACGACAGGTATTGAATTAATTTTTGCACGAATAATAGCAGCATCCCTTGCATTATAACGAGGGGATGTTTCCTGTTTGTAAGATGTATCATGTTCTTCGTCTACAACTATGAAACCGAGTTTTTTTACTGGTGCAAATAATGCTGAACGAGCACCAATTATAATTTTGTACTTCATAGAGCGAATTCTATCAAATGTATCAAGTCTTTCACCATCTGATAATCTGCTATGAATTACACCTATTATATTACCAAAATTTACTCTAAATCTATGAATTAATTGAGGAGTTAATGATATCTCAGGAACAAGAACTATTGCTTGTTTATCACATTTCAATAACTCTCTAATAGCTCTAATATAAACTTCAGTTTTACCACTACCTGTAACACCATGTAGTAAAAAAGTTTTAAACTCATTTTTTTTAATAGCAGCGGTAATTAAATCAAGACAATAGCTTTGAGCTTTGTTTAAAACAATTTCTTTATATGGTTCGGTATAAATATCCCCTGACTGTCTATCAATCCTGATTTCTGAAACTTTAATTAAATCCTTTTTTAATAATGTATTAATAGATGATATGGATATACCAAAATCTTTTATCAGTTCTTGCAGCAACTTGCTTTCTGTTTTTGATATTTCTTCTAAAACTAATTTCTGTTTATTTGATTTAATTTTTTCTTTTTGAATAATTATATCTAATTCACTCGGATTAAAATTTCTGATAATTAATTTGGCAAATTTTGGTTTTGTTGGTTTTGTATAGGATTTTTCACATTCAATAACACCAGCATCTACTAATAAATCTAAATATTTTTTGGAATTGGAAATATTTAATTTTTTTTCAATCTGCTTTTTTGTCAGATACAAAGATGTATCATTTTTGAATAAATCATAAATCCAAACAAGTACATCTTCTTTTGATTTAATTTTATCAAAAGCGTCTATATAATTTTCAGCTAATGAGTAATAAAAATCTGAAGTTAAATTAGTTTTTCTTGGTATTCCCGAAAAAAGTAGCTCCCCTATCGGAGCAACATAATATTCTGATAACCATTTACAGAAATTTAGATATTCATTTTCAATTATCCTTTCTTCATCCAGAAGTGACTTAATTTCTTTTACTTTGAAATCTTTAAACTCAGTATACTCAAAGATTATACCTGTCAATATCTTTTTTCCGAAAGGAACAATTGCTCGCATTCCTAAATCAACTTTTTCCAAAAGATAGGAGGGTACTTTGTAGGTAAATAATTTCCTTACTGGTAAATCGAAAGCAATATTTACATATTCAGGTTTCAACAGAATTTCGCTTATTATCTATAAATATAGTTGAAATATATCCAATAAGTAAACATATAATAACCCCGAAAAGAGTAAAGAAAGTTAAATTAAGTGCTGGAATCAAATTGAATTGCGGTAAGATAAATAATAATACAAGAATAATAATAGTAAAAGTATAGGAAATATTAGCACATAATAAATTCGCAGATTTATTTATAATTCCAAGAATAAAAACACCAAGTAACCCACCATAAATTATAGATTGAATTTTCAAAGCAAAATCAACTGCAGGGTTTTTTTCATCTTGAAAGAGTAAGCTAGTACCAATTATGACAATTCCCCAGAATAATGTGGCAATGCGAGAATAAAACAATTGTTTCTTCGAATCATCCCCAATATATTTTCTGAATAAATCCATAACAGTGGTAGCTGAAAGAGAATTAAATGCGGAAGATAGAGTTGACATAGATGCAGAAAGCAAACCCGCTACAACAAGTCCACTTATACCAACGGGATGATTTTCAATAATAAATTTAGGAAAAATTTCATCAGATTTCGTTAGATAGTAATTACCAATAGATAACTTTTGAAAATCAATACCATTATAAAGGACATACAACATTACACCAATAAACAGAAAAATAAAAAACTGAATTATTATAATAATACCACTTGTAATTAACGCTTTTTGAGATGAGTTTTTATCTTTACAGGTTAATAATCTTTGCACTATTAATTGATCTGTACCGTGAGAAGCCATAGAGAGAAAAGCCCCACCAATCAAGCCACCAATCAGATTATATTTACCAGTAAAAAACTCTTTAAATGAAGTAAAATTCAAATTAAATATTTCAAATTTTCCTTTCTCAAAAGCAAAGTTAAAAATACTGCTCCAACCACCAGGAATCAATTTGTATATTATGAGAATTGAAGCAAAAGCAGCAAACATATAAATAAACATTTGAGCAACATCAGTCCAGACAACTGCTTTTACTCCACCAATATATGAATATATTAGAGTAACAATTCCAACAATTAATATACATTCAAAATAACCCCACCCTGTAATAAATTTTATAGGGATTGCAGTTATAAATAATCTAACACCATCAGCAAAAATTCTAAGCAATATAAAAGTAACAGAAGCATATCTGCGCATGGGATTACCAAACCTATTCCCTAAAAACTGATAAGCCGTCTCTATTTGTCCTTTATAGTATCGAGGGATGAAAACAAAAGCAACAACAATTCTCCCAATTAAATAACCAAAAGCCAATTGAAGAAAATTCATATTTGTAAGATAAGCAAGTCCTGGAATACTTATAAATGTAAGTGTACTTGTTTCAGTTGCAACAATTGAAACGCACACTGCCCACCATGGTATTTTTTTCGACCCTAAAAAGTAGTCGTTTACATTTTTCTGCTTACCCGAAGATATAATACCAAAAAGAGCAATCGCTATTAAATACGAAAAAACAATTATGTAATCTAATGTTGAAAAATTCAATTAGTCAATCTGAAGTTTCTCTTTCGTAAAAAATATATCTCTATCGAAATTTACTTTTATACACTCTGTTTGTGGGTCATGACAGAGGAATAAAACCCAATTTTCCGTTACTGCACTGCTTAATAATATTTTTTTTTCACAAAGACTCATAAGCGGTAACGCATCAATAGCGGAAATTGTTGGAAGAGATAAATGCATCTCCATCGGGACTAAATCAGCTGTATGAAGAAGCGTAGTTTTACCATCGGTAATTTTTACAACCATCATATCTCTAGTATGTCCACTCAACGGTATTAATTCTATGTAATCATCAAATTGATAATTCCCCTTAATTAATCTTAATTGTCCCGATTTATCTAAAGGTTCAAAGTCATTTGGGAAAAAACTTGCCCTCTCTCTTTCATTTGGTAAAATTGCCCACTCATATTGCTTTTCTTGAACATAATAAACGGCATTCGGAAAAGATACAGTTAATTCTCTATTATCATTGTAATATGTAGAACCACCACTATGGTCAAAATGTAGATGAGTAAGGATAACATCGGTTATTTCTTCAGGTTTAACATTCAAATTATCTAGCCCCAAAAATAAATTACAATCAGAATTATCAATTACATAAATTTCTTTCAGCTTTTTAGATAATTTATCTCCAGTCCCTGTATCAATAATTATTTTCCTTTTTCCGTTATCTAAAAATAAAATTCTATTACATAATTGGACTCTATTATCAGCATCTGATTTTACAGTTCTTGACCAAAGTGTTTTAGGAATAATTCCAAATACAATCCCACCATCAAGTTTAAAATACTCAGAAATAAACGAATGAATTTTATAATCACCAATTATCATTGTCAAAAATTTTAGAACCAAATTCTAGCACCTGAGAAGAAAGAATAATTACTTGTAGTAATATCATCAATAAGATTTGTATTCCCAAGTTTATTTAAGCCACCAAATTCAAATTTAGTACCAAAAATTATACTAAAAGGATATTGAATAACATAATTCAGAATCAAAGTACCATTTAGACCGAAATCGAAATTTTTGTAACCAAGTCCATTATAATTATCATTATTTAACCTAATTCCAATATAGGGACCACCATTAAAAACAAGCCCGACCTTTTCAGAAATCATACCACCCACATTTATATTAATCGGTATATTAAGATATGTGTTAGATAAACTTTTTTCCCCAGAACCCATTGTATTAATTGCAATAGAATCAGTAATAGGAGGAGTAAATTTAAAGCTCTTACCTTGTAAATCTAAACCAGAAGTAAAGCTCACAATATCAAATAAATTTAGATGGATTGCACCTCCTAACATAGCACCAAGTTTTGAAGCAGTTTCATAAGCACCTTTATTCGTTGCATTACTTATTGATGCAGTTGTTGAGCCGAGTCCTAAATGGAAATCTATATAGAAATCAACTGGTTTCCCTGTTTTAATATCATATTCTTTTTTCTTAAACTTATAGTCATTATGTAATTTATCTTTATTTAATTTTACAATATTTTTACTTTCTTTCAAATCATCAGGGTCCCCTGCAAGTATTGATTGAGCAACTAAAAACATTATAAAAAGAAAAGTTAGAAATTCTGATTTTACTTTCATTTTATATATTATTTAATTAATAAAAGTTGTTTGTTTAGGTTTTCTAATTCATCAACACTCTTATTCCAATTAGAATTTAGAGCATCAAGTTTATCAATTATTTCGGAATACTCTTTTTTCAATTCTATCAATCTACTTACCTTTTTGTAAATATTATCATCTGTCATTAAACTTTCAATCTCTTTTTTCCTACATTCGAGTGAAATTATTTCATTTTCAATTAAAGTAATTACCTTTTTTATTTGATTTATTTTCTTACTAATTTCTTTTTTTCTTGCTTTAATTTCAAGTCCTTTTAAATATAGGGAATCATTCTTTGTTTGCCTTTTTGATGATTCTTCTGTGTGATTCTGTGTGATTTGTGATAGTATTTCTTCACGCTTTATTAAGCTATATTCATCAATATTATAAAGGTACATTCTGATACCTTTATCTTTTACTTCCAATATTTTTTCTGTTAACCCTGAAAGAAAATCCCTATCATGAGAAACAATCAAAGCAGCACCTTCATATTTTAGCAAGGCATTTTTGAGAACACTTTTAGACCTTATATCGAGATGATTTGTGGGTTCATCAAGAATCAGAAAATTTGATTTTGAAACAAGCATCTTTGCTAATGATAGTCTAGACTTCTCTCCTCCTGATAAAACTCTTACATATTTAAAAACATCATCATCTGTAAATAAGAAACTTCCAAGAATATTTCTTAATGATGATTCAGGTATATTATCAGCGACTTTTTGAAGAGTTTCAAGTACGGTTAATTCAGTGTCTAATTCCTCTAACTGGTTTTGGGAGTAATATTGCATAACAACATTATATCCAAAATTAATATCCCCTTTTTGATAGTTTTCTTTCCCTGCAATTATTCTAACAAGAGTTGATTTACCTGCACCATTAGCACCAAGAACAGCAACTTTTTCTCCCCTTGCAATACTAAAATTAATGTTTTCAAGAATGTAATTTTCACCATCATAAGTTTTACATAAGTTAATAACATCCAAAATTACCTTCCCACTTTTAATAGCAGGAGGAAAATTAAAGTCAATTTGTTTTTCATCTAATTCCTTTTCTATAGGTTGTAATTTCTGAAGTAATTTTATTCTACTTTGAACTGCACTTGCTTTGGTTGCTTTATAACGGAATCTTTCTATAAAACGTTCTTGTTGCTTAATATATCTCAATCTATTTTTCATCTCATTTTCTTGCTGCTGAATTCTTAGTATCTTTTGCTTCTCATAAAAATCATAATTACCAGAGTATTCATTTATATTCCCATTAGAAAGTTCAAAAACTTTTTTTACAAGATTATTCAAAAAATTTCTCTCATGCGATATGATAATATAACTACCATTATACTCTTTAAGATACTCTTCTAACCAGATAAGCGAATCAAAATCAAGATGATTTGTAGGTTCATCAAGTAAAAGCAAAGATGGATTGAAAATTAATAGTTTTGCTAGAGCTACTCTCATTTTAAATCCTTCACTCAATTCAGATATTGATTTATCAAACTCTGACTCTTTAAAACCAAGCCCTTTTAATATTTTAATTATCTTACCCTCTAATTTGTATCCTTCAAGTAAATTAAATCTATCCTGCAACTCAGAATACTGCTGAAGTAAATCTAAGTATTCTTCAGAGTCTTTTTGTTTAAAATTTCTAATTTCATTTTCAATTTCATTAATTTCTTTTTCAATCTCTGAAATATTTCCAGCAGAATTATAAACACTATCATAAAGAGTAGTTCCCGAAACTTCTAAACCATCCTGTGGTAAATATCCCACAGTTGTGTGCTTCGATAAAATAACTTTGCCTTTATCAGGGATAAGATTTTTACTTATTATCTTAAAAAGTGTAGATTTGCCAGAACCATTTACTCCGATTAACCCAATTTTATCTTTAATACCTATAGAAATACTAATATCTTTAAATAAATCTCTCGCTCCAAAGGAAATTGATATATTTTCTAACTTAACCACCTTATTAAAAATAAGAAATTAAAATTCTATTATAAATAAATTAACAAATTATTATATCTTAATAAAATAATAGGCGGTCTGGGTATCCGCCTATTATTGAAGGTGTGTAAATAGGGTATGGTTTCTTTAAAAAACTTTTATTAATCCTTTCGTCATTTTTTTACAATTGGACTCTTTCAATCTATATATAGCTTCCTTTATCAAATCTTTTGGAATTTTTTCAACCATCATTAAAAATGGTTTATCTTTTTTTCTTATGAGTAATGAATCTTTTCTTTTACCAAAGTTTGTAAAAATAATTATCTTAGCTTTAATTTCAGCAAATTTTAATTCGTTCAAAAAGCTTAAACTATCTTTGAGATTCAATTTGAAATCAAATATTACAATATCGAACTTTTGTTTTTTCAATAAATTGATAATATCTTTTGAATAGTGAACATTTTTCCTTATTTTTGCTTCACTCGAATAAGTATGCAAATCTTTAGCTTTAAAAACCTTAATGTGATTTGATTTTCTCAAGATAAATCTTAATAATAAAAAAAATTACCTGTGGCCCTCATAATAAAAAATAACTTTTCCCATTCTGTTAAAAACCTTTACTTTTTTATTGAAAATCTTCCCTTTACTCAACAAATATAAAGAAAACAGAAGGTTCCCTCCATAACTATAGACCACAGGTTCGATACGTGATTCAGTTCCCATAGCAACATTAAAATAATAACTATATTATTTTTTGTCAAGTTAAAAATTTATCTTAAAGTAAAATTTTAAATATGTGTTTAAAATTATTAATATACATATATTTATTATATCAAAAATAGTATTTAAAATTTAAGTTAATGGATAATTATCTATTTATTGCTTCTAAATAATGTCTATTTGTTGATGGATTTTTGGAGAAATAATCACCATTCCACCATTTAACTTCTGATTTTAAATTATTTAGGTAGGTTTGTATATCTGGAAGGTCTAAATTTTTCTCTTTTATTAATTTTTCATATGCATTCTTAAATTTATCATTGCAGTCAACTCTAAGTAAATTTAAATCTTTGTCAAATTGGTAACAGATAGACAAATCTTCTGATATCTCACCCTCAAAAGTCCAGCATGAGATTGTATTATTGATATTATAGTTTATATTCTGAACGTTATTTCTTTCTCTCCTTGTATATTTAAGTATAATGGATTTTGGAAATATAATATAATATTTTTCTAATCCTTTTTTATTATTGGATAATGGATTCGTATAAGGACTGCTACCAGAAATATAATAAGGATTAAAAACAATTAATGCAGCACACTCAATAGAATCTCTATTATTACATCCCCCAACAAAAATCTCTTTATTACCATAACCATCAATATCGAACACTTTAACAATTGTTGTATGTCCTTCATTCCAATATTCTGCGATAATATTACCATTGAAGTCAATAGCACCAATTATACCAGGATAATATTTTGAATTTAAACCCCAAAATAGGATATCTTCTCTATTATCAGCATTACAATCTATCAATACGATACCTTTTATATAATAGTTATAATTATCTATAGGATCATTGGGGTAGTTTAGTGTTCTAATTGGCAATAAGAATGGAAAGAGTTTTATCTCGGGATTTGAACAAAAAATACTTCTACTTTCATCATTATCATTATAATCCCTTACAAGATAAATTAATTCATTAATGTTATTACTATCTACATCGGTTAATAAACAACGACTATTTGGGCATAGCTGATCATAATAGTATTCACGATTAATATCGCTTAAAATCTTTGACCTCCAAATTTCAATTCCATATTTGTTAAAAATGGAATAATGATTATCCAAATAATTATATTCAATAGGATTTCTATCAAGTCTTGGAATTACATAGTCAACTGTTGCAAGTAAGATAAAAATGATAAGTAATAAACTTAAAACCCAATTAACAGCAACATTATATTTTTTATATCTAGCTTTTAATTTTTCTAAAATTTTTAAATCAAATCTTTCAACAATTTCTAAATTTGTAAATATATTATCAGCTTTTTTAATAGGTATGATTTCAAGATTCTTTTCAGGATATATATTTTTCATACTTTTCAAAATCTCAATAGCATCAGCAAAATTATCTTCAGGCAAAATCATTTTAGAATAACCTGAAAAAAACACTCCTTTTATTTTCAGCTCCAATATATCCGTATCCATTTTCATTACATTACCATCATCATCTAAAGCTCCCGTCATTACACAATCATTCCTAAATTTATAGTACTGATTATTTAATTCTGTTAATAATATAGAATTAAATGCCAGAGATGTAGCAGCTAACTGAAGGGACGAACCCGTATATATGTATTGATCACTATCAAAATAGAATGTGAAATTATAATTGTGAACTTTTATTCCTTTCTGATTACATAGTACTTTAACTTTTTTAATAGAATCTTTTAAGCAATCGATTATACCTGTTTCCCTCAAATCAATGATATTTTTAAATTCAATTTTATCTTCATTCTGCTCTTTATCAGCAAGGGTAGTATGTATATAAAGTTTTTTTATAACTGCAAACTTGGGATTTAACCTAAACCCTTGATTACTATTTTCTTCAATGAGAATGATAGGGATACAGTTGTATAATAAGTCTTTCTCAATTGGATTAAAAATATTTTTTTTACCCTCTTCAAGAATTTTAAGTAGTTCAATTTTGTTCTTGAATAGATCGAATATAGATAACTTATCAATTATTAGTTGATAATCTGTTAAGAAAATAGGTGATAACCCCTCAAATTTTGCTTCATTTATAATATATTCTATATATGGTGCTAAATCTGAATAGTAGGAAACAAATTTTGAATAATCTTTCCTTAATAGAAGAATATTGAGAAATTCATAAATGGCTGTTAATTTAAAACCATTTGAAGCTTGAGTCCTTAAAAGATCAATTAAATGAATAAAATAATTCTCAACTTCAAGCAGGTGAGATTTCATTAATCATTAATTTTCTAAACCGAGATTTATATGTATATTTGTATCGATGTCTATTTCAAAATCATTTATAATTGCAACCCCATAATCATCAGGTATTATATCTTTTCCATATCCTCCAATATTTATCCTTACTTTTTTAAAATCAACAGGTATATCTGTTATTAAATTTAATTTATATTGATTTGTTAAATCATTTTTCTGAACTCTAAGTATAACCACATTGTCAGCAGAAATGAAAGAAGTATAATATCGAAACTCATTCTTTTTTTCTTTTATATGAGCTGCTGCTAGTCTAATATTATTAGTTTTTTCATATTGAAATGGATAAAGAGTTATAAATTTTTCTGATGAGTTAATCTCACGGAAAATTTTGTGAAATTTCTCTATTTCTCTATAGCGATTAATGAAATCTTCATCTGTTAAAAGATACTCCTTAATTTCTTTAAGAGTATCCTTATCTAATAAATCAGGATTAATAAAATAAAGATGTAATATTTCGTCTGTAATCAATTTCATATTTCAACCTCTATATCTATATAGTGTACATTTTCCATATCTTTCAAGTGATCTCGCAGTCTACATTTATAAAACTCTGAAATAACAAAGTATAAATTGAACTCACTAATAGCCCGTAAATATTTTTTCTGAGAATTTACAATTTCAAGAGCCTTACTTGTTATTGATGCTACGGATAACTTTTCAAACTTTAAAGAAAAAAGAAGCTGCAATAATTCTTCAATTGGAATCTCTTTTAACCTTGGGTTCAGTTTACTAAGCTCACAAGAATAAATATAACAGGTTGATTTATAAAAAACTTTTTTATAGTCATTACACCTATTTAAAAAAAGTTTGACAGCCTTTTTTATTTTAAAATATAATTCACCACACTCTTCTCTTAATTCAACAATCCTTTGATTTGTTCTGGCAATAACAAGCGCATATAATTTTGCTAAAATTTCATCTTCTGATTTACTATCAATAATTCTTTTCAAACAAGAATCAATAAATTTATATTTCCCCTTTTCACAAGCGAATAAATCTGCAATTACATCAATTGCTAAATCATTAATTGATAGCCCGCTTTTTTCTATAATAAAATTTCTATACTTAGATACATTAATAGTAGTAACTGCAATTTTTTGACAGAAATCAATTAATTCACTCAATTTATGAGAACGCTCACCCTCTTTTATCACCGATATGATAACATCTTTCATCGGTGAATTATAAAAAGAAAATTTTAATTTGTCAATATATTAACTAATTATAAATTTAAAATATATATTAAAAAAACATAAAGTATATGATAACACTTTATATTTTCATTTAAAATGATTAGTGGAACATAATTTTTAAGATCTGTATTACTTAATAAAGACCAATCTCTTTATATCAGAAAATTTGTTAGCTTGAATTTTATAAAAATAAATTCCGCTTGATAGATTATAGACTGTCATATCTAAATTATATTTATACTTACCTGCCGGTTGCCTTTCGTTAATCAATACAAAAAGTTCTCTACCCATAACATCATATAATATCAATCTAACATCAGAATTTTCTTTTAAGTCATAATCAATTGTTGTAGACGGATTGAAAGGGTTAGGATAATTTTGATAAAGCTTATACTCGTTAGGTATTTCATTTCCAACCTGACTTATACCAACAACGGGTGTCCATCTTGCAGTCTCAACAATAGGATTATAAATTGGTATTGTTACAACAGTATCATTACCTGTACTATCGGGTGATGTATAAGAATTATTACCTGAACCAGTCCAACCTCTAAATTGATATAACTGATTATTGTACATATAGAATTTTGAATAAACTCCAAATGTTCCATTACCTGCAGAGTCTACATAAGTATTATTACCGAATGCATTACCAATTGATGATATCACAACAATTTTATATTGAACTTTATAGAATGCAGTTAGGAATATATTCCCATTAACGGTAACATTATGAGTAGTATCTCCATTATCCGACCAGTTTAAGAAAACAAACTGTGAACCGCCTGCAATTTTTGGACTAAGTGCCTGAACATTCATTATTGTATTTGTGGGGACTATAAATTGTTGACGAGTATTATATTGAATACCATTTACTTTGAAGTCAACTATGGGTTCCCTATTAGTACCAACGGATAAAGTAGAAAGATTTACATACAAATCAATAACTCTTTTATGAACAGGTGTACCATTTTTACCTGCACCAGAAATTGTAAGTTTATACAATCGTGTAGTTACATTTCCAATAGTTTTAACCTTTAAATAAGTTGAATCGGGGAAATTTGTTATGGAATCTTTCCCATTAAGATAGGTAAGGCTAATTGTCCCGGAAGTTGGTAATGAATCCAAAGTCACTGTAAATTTAACTCTATCATTGAAAGGACCCTTGATAGCAGGTACTTTTATAAGAATATTCGTACTATCATTATTACCAATAAAAATTGTATTTGGATTAGTAATTAATCCAAAATCAGGATAATAACCTACATAACTCCCAAGATTATTTTCTCTTCCATCCATCCAAACATGCCAACATGTATTACCTGTAGGATTATTACCAATGTAATCACCAATATATTTAGCATCTCCAGAACTACCTACCGCCATATTGTTTGGATTAAATGGTGCATTAGATATTGGTTGGTTCGGTTGAAATGATACTCCCCCATTTGTAGAAACAGCGCCATAAAGCATTGTCATTATATTAGCAGTAGTATCTATTCTGGAGTCATACCATGTAACAAAAACTCTACCAGATTTATCTACTGAAATCGCTGGCATCCATTGATCAGTCGTAGTATTATCATCATTTACTTTAATTGGTGAAGACCAATTTGCACCATAATTAGTTGAACGAACAAGGTATATATTTGCTTTATCCGCTCCAATATTAGGGTTTGCAGCATAAACAACATACACATTTCCACGAGTAGATGTATAACTGTTATCAACCGCCATTCTCGGGAAATTATCAGTTCTAATACAATTTTTTACTGTATATCTACCATAGCAAACAGTACCAGGACCGATAAAATACGGGGTCGCAAGTACATAAGCACCAAAAGTTAGCCCTCCATTTGTAGACCTATAAACTGCAATGTAATTACCCAAAGCACAAGCAAAATAAACACTTCCACCTGAGATATTATTATTAGGTCCTATAGCGATATATGCGCCCTGGTCGCCGGTAAGAGTAACTGGAGTAGACCAAGTATTACCACCGTCAGAACTTCTTGTAAATCTCATTCCAGATGTTCCAAATTGTCTCCATGCAGCATACAAATAGTTTGAATACGGACCTGCAGTTTGATCTGCTGCAATCCATTCTTTATCAGCAAGCCCAACAGTTGTAGAATATACACTTATTGGAGCTGACCAGCTTATACCCTTATTGGAAGATTTAACAATGGCAATTCCATATATAGAACCATTTTGATACAAAGTAGCATAATAAACATTACCTAAACTGTCATAAGCAAGAACAGGATCACCAAGAACACCATATCCAGGGAAGGATGGTGTGTTTTTCGTCCAATTAAATCCATCAATAGTATAATAAAGGTTATTAATATTAAAAGCACAAACAGCATTTAGTGGGTCGTTTGGATTTGTAGCAATATATGGTTCTCCATAATCAACACCCAAAAACATATTATCAAAACCATTTATTATTTTTGGAATTGATTGAACACCATCAGGAGTGACTTGATATCCAGGAGGTGGTATAACAATAGATTTTAATTTACTATAATCAGGCAAATCTACTTGAGCAAATACCATAAGTGGCATTACTAAGCAAATGATTAAAGAAAAAATGTATTTCATAATAATAAATTGTTTAAAATAAATTGATTGAAAATTAACCATTTTATTATTAAAAATCTGTCTTAATAGTAACAAATAAAGTAAAAAAATAAGTGTGGTTTTTTTTAAACAAAAATTTCTTAATTTAAGTTATAATCATAAATCTAAATTCAAAATATAAATTACTCGTATATGAATTCAGTTTTTTTAGTACTAAGTATTTTCTTACCACGAATCACCCTAATAATTTTTTGGTTATTCGTTGGTTTACCCAACAATTCCGTCCCTTTTATTGCTGATTTGCTGCTTGCAATATTTCTTCCACGAGTATTGATTATTATATATATTGTAGAAAATCTTGGGGTACAATCCCCATGGTTTTGGATTCATCTTGTTATTGCGGTTTTATTATATTTCTGGTTTGGGAAAAAATACAGAAAAGCAACAAAGTAATTTTAAATATTTCATAATAAAATCAAAGAATATTCTAATAAAATATTAAAATATTGCTTGACATTAATCTTTATATTAATGAATTTCCGAGTAACACTAAAAAATTGTATTTATTAATTAAATAATTTTTGTAAGTATGTCATTTTTAGGGTTAATAAATTTTAATAAATTAAAAGATGGATTATCTAAAACCAAAGACAATTTACTTGGAAAAATAAACAGTTTAATTCATGCAAAGAAAAAGATTGATGAAGATTTTTTGCAAGAACTTGAAGAGATATTTTTGCTATCTGATATGGGATATGATACCGCTGAAAAAATTATCAGTAACATAAAAGAATCAGTTAAGCTTGAAAAATATGAAACAGAGGAAGAATTATACAATATTGTAGAACGCGAAATAAAGAAAATTTTTACCGAATCTACTTCAAGCTTTAAATCATTTGATGCAGATATACAGAAAAAGCCTTACGTTATTATGATAGTCGGTGTAAATGGGGTTGGTAAAACAACATCGATTGGAAAACTTGCTTACAATTTTAAGAAAGTAGGAAAATCAGTTTTAATCGGATCCGCTGATACATATAGAGCAGCAGCAAACGAACAATTAGAAATCTGGGCAAAGAGAGCAGGTGTAGATATAGTTTATAACCCAAATACTAAAGACCCTGCATCGGTAGCATACGAGACTTTAAAAAAAGCTGTTGCTAAAAATATTGATATTGTAATAATCGACACAGCAGGTAGGCTACATAACAAAGCTTATCTGATGGAAGAATTAAAAAAAGTAAAGAGAGTAATGCAAAAAGTTATTTCTGATGCACCTGATGAGGTCTTCCTTGTAATTGATGCAACCACTGGACAGAATGGATTAAATCAAGCAAAAGAATTTGAAAAAGCATTAGAAAAAATAACAGGAATTATATTAACAAAACTTGATGGCACCGCAAAAGGAGGAATAGTTTTAAAAATATGTAATGAACTGAAGATACCCGTCAGATTTGTTGGTGTAGGAGAAAAAATAGATGATTTACAACTTTTTAATCCCGATTCTTTCATAAAAGCATTATTCATTGATGAATACAGGCAAAATTAAAATATTACCTGAAGCAGTAGCAAACCGAATTGCGGCAGGTGAAGTTGTATCACGACCTGAATCAGTGGTGAAAGAACTAATAGAAAATTCAATAGATGCTGGTGCAACAGAAATTACGCTTGTTATTAAAGATGCAGGAAAATCATTAATTCAAGTTATTGATAATGGTATTGGTATGGTTAAAGATGATGCGATATTATGTTTTCAGCGACATTCAACAAGTAAGATATACAATTTCGAAGATTTAGATGCAATTCGAACACTTGGATTCCGAGGAGAAGCATTAGCATCAATATGCTCAGTTTCTCAAATAGAATTAAAAACAAAAACTGCTGACGACGAAATTGGTACTTATGTAAGAATGGAAGGAAATGATTTAATTGAAGTATCTCAAGTATCAATGGATAAGGGTACAAATATTTCCGTTAAGAATCTTTTTTTCAACACTCCAGCAAGAAGAAATTTTCTCAAGTCAAATCAAACAGAATTTAAGCATATTTACGACACTTTTGTAAGATTTGCGGTATCCTATCCTGAAATTTATTTTATTTTTTATAATAACGATTCTCAGATATTTAACTTAAAACCAAGTAATACATTAGAAAGGTTAAAGGAAATCTTCACAGAGGAAGTTACTAATAATTTAATCCCTATTCATAGTGATAATCCTATAATTTCTATACACGGATATATATCAAAACCAAGTTTTGTAAAGAAAACAAGGGATAATCAATATATTTTCTTAAATAATCGATATATAATAAATAAAAACATAAACTTTGCAATCTATAATTCATACGAGCACCTCATTGAAAAAGGTAATTTCCCTTCTTACTTTGTTTTTATTGATATTGACCCTACAAAAGTCGATGTTAATGTACATCCATCAAAGTTAGAAGTAAAATTTGAGGATGAATCAGCAATATTTAATTTTGTAAGAAATGCAGTAAAGAAATCATTAAGAGACTCAGATTTAACATTTGAAATAGGCTTTGATGAAAAGCAAGACATCTTTGATAAAACAGATAAAATTATACATAAAATAACCACCTCCACAAATAAGAGTAGAATTAATAAACCTTTTAAGATTATTGAGTTTGAAAAAGAGATATCACCAAGGGATTTTGATAATTCTTTCAATAAAGGAACAGATAGTGAAATTGAAACCGAGGTATTTCCCGAAAAACAATCAAATATTTTTGAACATAAAAACAAGACAGAATCAGAACAATTTACAGTTTGGCAATTACATAATAAATATATCATATGCCAGACGGAAACAGGACTAATGATAATTGATCAACATGCTGCACACGAAAGGATATTATATGAAAAAGCATATGAAATGCTAAATAGTAAAGCAAATTTTTCACAACAATTACTTATACCAATACAAATAAAATTATCAAAGATTGATTATCAAATTGCACTTAATTTAAAAGAAGAATTAAAAAGTCTTGGATTTAATTTCAATATAATTGATGATGATACTTTAGAATTGGTAGGTGTACCCTCAGATGTCAAAACGGGGGAAGAAAACAAAATATTACAAGAATTAATCGAACAGTATAAAGAATATGAACTAAAACTAAATTTAGAAAAAAGGGATAATATTGCAAAATCCTTTGCATGCAAAGGAGCAATAAAATCAGGTGATAGACTTAGTCAGCAAGAAATGTTAAATTTAATTGACTCCCTTTTCTTAACATCAACTCCTTATGTTTGCCCACACGGACGACCTACAATATTGAGAATAAATATAGAAGAGATAGATAAACGCTTTAACCGTACTTAATATTTTCGTATGTTATTTTTTTAGGTTGAGTATATAATCTGAGAGCTTCAGCATTTCCCGAATAACCTAACCCTGTTTCCCTAAAACCAATGTAGGGAGTCCCCTTTACACCTGTTACAGGTCTGTTAATACTAACCATTCCACACTCAATTTTAGTTGCTATATCATAACTTTTCTTTGAACTTTGAGACCAAATAGAAACACCAAGCCCAAAAGGAGAACGATTAATTTTCTCAATAACATCTTCTAAAGAAAACATTTTTTGAATACTGATAACTGGTCCAAAAGTTTCCTCTGTTATCAGGTCATGCTTTTCACTAACATCTACAATTACAGTGGGATTTAAATAGTATCCTTTCACTTCTGGTTTTGTTCCACCGTAAAGAATTTTCGCCCCTTTCCTTCTAGCTTCTTCGATTTGTGCGAATACCCTGCTTCTCAATGCTTCAGTAGCGAGGGGACCGAGATCAACATTGGTAAATGGATCACCAACTTTTATTTTTTTGACTAAATTCACAACACTCTCAGAAAATTTGTCAAAAATACTGGTATCGACATAAATCCTTTCAACAGAATTATTATCTTGCCCACAGTTTTTCAGTGAATACTCAACTGCAAATTTTGCAGCTTTTTCTATGTTAGCATCCTTTAAAACTATCATCGCATCTTTACCCTGCAATTCCATTATTACTCTATGAAATTTACTTGCTATAGTAGAATTAATTTTTCTTGCATTGTCTCTATCTCCAATATAAGAAACCATATTGATATCTGTAGTTAATAAATAATCAGATACCTCCTCACCACCCTGTACTAAATTAATAACTCCTTTTGGAAGTATTCTGTTAATAATTTCAAACAAAGTTTTTCCTGTTAGTGGTGTAATCTCAGAAGGTTTATATATAACGCTATTTCCCGCAATAATTGCACTAACAATTAATTTTATTGAAGTTAAAACAGGATAACTGAATGATGAATAAACCGCAACAATACCAATTGGCGCTCTAATAACTTCAGTAATAGATGATTTATCTTTATGAATCTTTGGTTTGAATGCCTCCTCTGCATAATCCATTAATTCCAAAATCAAATTGATTGAGTCATCAATTTCTTGATTTGAAAATTTTATAGGTTTACCCATTTCTAGTGTAATCAATTTCGCTAACTCATCTTTTGCTATTCTCAACTCTTTTATTATCTTATTAATATATTGAAACCTATATCTTAACTGTAAACAGCCCCATGTCTTAAGCGCTTTACGTGCTAATTTAACTCCAGATGACACTTCTCCAGGAGAAGAGCATTTTATTTTCTGGAACATCTCCCCTATTGCTGGATTGATATCCATTACAAATTTTTGTTTCATCATTATAACCATGGCGATATCAATTTTTTATTATAAAATTTTTTTAAATAATTTTAAAATACCTTGCTTCCATGCTATTCGGTGAGTCACACCAGAACCTTGCTGTATATTATTTTTATTGTCTAGATACCATTGATAGGAACGAATTAAGGCTTCCTTATTTGAATATTTTGGATGCCAACCTAAAATCTTTTCCGCTTTTTCTATAGAAACAAATGAATCTGTATCAGCAGTACCATAAATCCATTTATATAGTGGAGATAATTTTAAAATCTCAAATAGTCTTAAAACAGGTTTAACAAGCCATGCAGGTGTTTTTAAAACCCTAGCACCTGATTTTGCATACTCACATAATGCTCCTACATCTTCTTCAACAGTAGTAAATTCCTTTGCTCCAAGATTAAAAGTATCATTAACAATTTCTTTGGGTAACTTACATACAAGAAAAATAGCATCAACTAAATCTTCTACTTCAAAAAGCTGATATCGATTTTTCCCATTTCCAATGATAGGTATTCTACATCCTGATTCAACCCAGTCATATAAAATTTGAAAAACTCCCAATCTTGCAGTTCCAATAAAACTTTTGGGTCTGAGAATTGGAATAGTCAAACCTTTTTTTCTATATTCCTCACAAACATCTTCTGCGAGAATTTTACTTTTACCATAAGGACCAACACCAATCCTTTCATGGTTTTCATAAATAGGATGCACATCAGGAACTCCATAAACTGCAGTAGAAGAAATAAATATTAACCTATCAACATTAAATTTCAAACAACTCTCACAAACATTTCTCATTCCATTAACATTGGTTTCAAATATATCTTTCTTTTTCCAAAGTGGAAGTGCTGCTGCACAGTGGATTACTATATCAGCTCCTTTAATAATTTCATCCATTTGCTTTGCATCTCTTACATCACCATAGATAGTATTAATTTCTGGGTGATATTCTCCAGGGGGAAATGGAGCAATATCAAAGAACACAGAGTTCTTATACTCTGTTAATTCGTTTATCCTTTGGCCTAAATGGTACCCAAGGAAACCTGCACCACCTGTTACTATTACTTTCATATAACATTAATTTATTTCAATATAATTTTATTACGCTTTCTTTAAGTTTCGGATATTTATCTTGTATTAAATCTGAAATTAAAGTTGCAATTTCAAGTGGAGAGACCCAGTCTTTATATTCATCTCCTTTTGCCCATTGTCTGTTTGCTTCTGTATCAATAATATAAGGAACAATCGTATTGCACCTGATATTGAAATCCTTCATCTCTTTAGAAATAGTATTCATAAGATGAATTAAGGAATACTTACTAAGTGAATATGCAAATCTTCCTGCTTCTTCTCTCAATCCCGCCATCGCACCAATTGAAACTATAATTCCATATTTTTGAGCAGCCATATATTTTAGAACAAAATGTGAAAAATAATATGTAGTCAAAAAATTTAATCTAAAATTTTCTTCAAAAAATTCTGGACTCATATCGACAACATTGCATAGTTTATGAATTCCACCAATTATATTAATAAGAGCATCAATTTTTCCATTCTCAAGGGTAGCTACATCAGAAATGAATTTTTTAACTTGATGATGATTAAATCCATTACATTCCATGATATAAATTTTTCGTAGTTCGGAATTTACATCATCATTTTGATTATGAAAAATATTTGATGCTTTTTTTACATCTAAAACTGGTAAATAAAGTTTATATTCTCGAACTTTAGAAAGATAACTTACCACTACTCTCCCTAAAGCACCTGTACCACCTGTAATGATAATTACTTTTTCCTTATCTTGCATAACAAATTTTTCCTAAAATTACATTATTTTTTGAACCAGTAACAGATGGTATATTGGCGGAGTTTCTGTTTATTGCTTCATTAGCAAGTACAGCGAACAGAACTGCTTCTTTATTTTTTTCGTTGATACCGTAAAAATCAAACTTCTTGACTTTGTTTTTTCCAAAAAATTCTTTTAACAGCTCAATTAAACATATATTATTTGAGCCTCCACCTGTAATGTACACTTCATCAATATTGCTATTTATGAAATTCTCAATATTGTATCTTATTGTATAGTAAGTATAATATGTCAAAGTGTTAATAATATCTGCAGGTAAAAATTTCCTTTCATTTAAGATTTTTTCCAAGAAAATATAATTATAGTATTCCCTACCAGTTGATTTTGGTGGTTTTCTAGTAACAAATTTGTCATTTTTTCTTAGAATTTCAAAAATTTCTTTATCATACTTCCCTTTATAAGCAGTACATCCATCTTTATCAAAGTCCTTATTAAACAAAATTTTCATTGATAAATCTATCAATACATTCCCTGGACCTGTATCAAATGCAATAATATTATTTCTATCACAATTTTTTTCTAAAAATGTAATGTTAGCTATCCCCCCAATATTTATTAATAGTCTGGATTTAGTTTTACTTCTGAATAAGATATAATCAAGATAAGGAACAAGTGGAGCACCATCACCTCCTACCGCAACATCAGCATATCTAAATTCACCTACAGTATCTATACCAGTTAATGCACAAATCACGGATGGATCTCCTAATTGTAAAGTAGACTTAGAAGAAATATTACAAACTTTCTTATGGGTTGGAATATGATAAACCGTTTGACCATGTGAACCGATCAAATCAATACTCTTTACTGGGGATGTTTTAATGAACTCTAAAATTTTTTGTGCATAGAATCTACCAAGTATAAAATTCAATGAACAAATTTTTTCTACATTCGATGAAGCATTACTAAAACATTCAAATATCAAATTTCTTATACATTCAGGATATTTATATTCCTGATATTTCAATACTTTGATTTCAGTAGAAACATCAAAACCTTTAATTTTTACAAGGACAATGTCTACTGAATCTACTGATGTTCCTGAGTTTAGACCAATAACGAATTTGAATTTATCACTTTTACTCAAATGGAAAATCAAGGTTAAATTAAAATTCAAATATAAATCAATTAGTTTAGATTTTCTATGAATAAAGTGTAACAAAATATGAAAAATTAAGTATATATAAATAAATATTAAAAAATATGATAAATGATTTTATTATATTATTTATATTTATTTTGTCTATAATTTTGTAGATTTTAAATAAAATAAAATTTTAAAAAATGGAAGAGTTCAACATTAAAGAATCTACAAAGGATAATATAAAAATATTAAGTCTGGAAGGTTTCTTAGATGCGCATACATCATCAACTTTAGAAAATGCTTTCAATCAATTATTTGATAAAAAGTTTTACAAAATTATTGTTAATTTTAAAAAATTGACCTATATAAGTAGTGCAGGATTAGGTGTCTTTATGGCATTCATAGAAAGAGCAAGAATTAATGGGGGGGATATAAAATTGTGTGAAATGAGAGAGAAGATCTTTAATGTTTTTGATATGCTTGGTTTTCCACTACTTTTTGAGATATATGATAAACAAGAAGAAGCTTTAGCGAAATTTATGAATCCAAAACAGTAATAAAATTTTGAAAAGAGAAAATAAAATAACGGTTTTAAGTTCTACGAAAAATTTACATTCAATAAGAAAATTCATCGAACGCTCCGCTCTAAATTCAGGAATTAAGAAAGAAAAAGTAGACCAGATTGTATTAGCAGTAGATGAAGCATGTACCAACATAATAAAGTACACATATAATTATGAAGAATCACATAGAATAAGTATAAAAACATTAACCAATAACAAGGAGTTCATAGTAGAAATAATATATAGGGGAAAAGGTTTCGACCCAAATAAAGTGAAAAGCCCTAATATGAAGGAATACTTAAAAAAATTCAAGGTTGGCGGATTAGGTATTCCGTTAATGAAAAAGTTTCTTAATAAAATTGAATACCATCACATAAGACCAAACTTGAATAAACTCATTCTAATCAAACAACTATAGTCTCATATTATTTATATATATGAATGATATCCACAGTAAAGCAAAACAGTTAGAATTAAATACATTAATTGAATTTTCAAATCTTATCAATAGCAATTTAGATTTAAATTTTATTCTAAACAATATTTTGTTGACCCTAATGGGAAGAATGCTGATATCAAAATCTTTGCTATTGATAAAGACACCAAACCTAGAAAAGAAAAATGAGTTTATTATTAAAGCATCAAAAGGAACAACAGACGGGACAAATGGTAGTATTGTTGAGTTCGATTTACCAACCGAATCTTTTTTCACAGATGATATAGAACAACCGAAACCTCAAATAATCATAGATAATAATATAAAATATTTTTTTAAAATATATTTTCAAAATAAACTATTAGGAATACTTGGTTTAGGTGAAAAAATTAATAAGCAACCTCTCTCTAAAAGGGAAATAATATTTATAGAAACTATTCTTAATATATCTTCAACAACTATTGAAAATACATTGAAGTTCGAAGAGATAAAGAAGTTAAACCTTGAATTAAGTAATAAGATTAATAAGTTGAATTCTTTATTCGAATTAAGTAAGGAATTTAATACAAATTTTTTAGATAAAAGTAAAATAATTAATCTTTTAAGCTATACCTTACTCGGTAATTTTGGAATAAAAGATTTAATTATAATTTCAAAATACAGAGCAGATGATTATTACATATTAAGTAAAACACCTGGTTTAAAAGTCCCAGATTTTAAAAATTATCGAATACCAGAACTAAAAAAATATCAAATATTAAACAAAAATATCGAAGACAAATTTTTGAAAATATTTGCTGATAGCGGTTTTGAGCTTGTTATACCAATATTTAGTAATGATACAAATTTGGAGTCAATTGTATTTCTTGGGAAGAAGTTAAACAGTACACCTTATAATGAAGATGATATATCCTTTTTAGAAGCAATTATGAATTTATCCGTTATTGCATTGGAAAATTCAATTCTATTCAAAGATTCAATTGAGAAGGAAATACTTGAGAATCAATTAAAAATTGCAAGAGATATACAAAAAGCATTATTACCAAAAGAAATACCACAACCTGAAGGGTATGCAATTTTTGCTTCAAACATTCCAGCTTTGCAAATTGGGGGTGATTACTTTGACATTTTAAAATTAACCGATAATTTATTTGCAATTGCAATAGCAGATGTTTCGGGTAAAGGGACCCCTGCTGCATTGTTAATGGCAAACCTACAATCACTGGTTCGCTCATATCTTAGAACTGATATTGAAAAATTTAACCTAATTAAAGCGACAGAAAAAATAAATTCTCTAATTTGCGAGAACACAGAGTCAGATAAATTTATAACTTTTTTCTGGGGAATTCTTGACACAAAGAATCACACTTTCAAATATATAAACGCTGGGCACAATCCTACAATGGTATTTTCCGAAAACAAAATAATAGAATTAGCAAAAGGTGGCTTAATGGTTGGAGTTTATGATATCGGGTTTGAGTATGAACAGGACGAACTTAAAATCAATCCAAATGATATAATACTATTTTACACTGATGGAATCACAGAAAGCCAAAATGATAAAGGTGAAGAGTATGGATTAAATAGATTAAAAGAACTTGTTAAAAAAAATAAAGATAAATTACCATCAGAGTTGGGTGATACTATATTGAATGATGTTAAAAGTTTTACGAATAACTCACCCCTTTTCGACGATCAAACATTAATAATTATAAAAAGATTAATATAAAAATTAATACATCCAGAATTGTGATTTTTTCTCAATTATTATTTGAAAATTATTATGATATTGAGAGAGTGTTCCTTTAGCGCAGACGAAATATTCTTTCATATCAACAAGATTATAATCATTTAATATATCCCTGTTCTCTTGTTTAAATACCAAATCAAAATCTATTCCCTTTGCAATATTAATTTTTATTATCGCAGGATCTTTATTAGTATAAATTTCAGCAACATTCCCCAAAATTATAACTTCCATCCCAATAAAATTTTTTAACCTTTCTACATCACTATTATTCATTAAGTTAAAAGCATTTTTAACTCCTAAAAATTCTGTTTCAAATTCTTTTATCTGCTCTGCTCTTTTATTCCACCATATTAACCTTTGGTCATAATCAGGATAACATTTAGAGTCTGGATTCCATATCCCCAACTTATTTTTTCTTGCATATTCTTGTGCTTCAAGAAATTCTTTATGAAACCTCTTACTGTAGCCATATTTTGTGAAGTAAGGGCTGTAACCTCTTCTAACACATTCTAAATTATAATTAATGTATTTTCCATCAATATTTAAAAACATATATACAAGGTATCTTCCGTAAGAATCTATAATTCTATCTGGGTTTTCAATTTCAAGTCTGACAGAAGTAGCATCTTTAACAAAATCTTTTGCCCACATCCAGGTTTCGAACCCAAATGGGCTATCAATTTTTATTGGATATGTAGTTTCATTTTTTCGCTGCTCATTATAATATTCCTGTGGCCAGGACTGAATTAAATCGAAACTTTTTTGTTGAGCATTTTTATCTTTGAAAGTTTCTTCTGTATCTATTCCTAGCAATCTAGTAGATTTATCTAATTTATCAAATTTAAAAGTATCACCATCGACAACTTTAGTGATTATAAATTCCCCAATTACAAAAGAAGAATCAACATTCTGCGAGTAAGCTGCAGAAATTGATATTAATAAAAAAATAAGGGTAAAGTAAAACTTTTTAAATAATTTAAACATTTACCCCAATTTAATAATATTATTTCAAGAATTAATTTTTTTAGTATTTATAACCTTCACCTACAAATGGAAGCAATGCAAGATGACGAGCTCTTTTTACTGCTTTTGTTAGAATTCTTTGCATTTTTGCAGAAGCACCAGTAATTCGCGCAGGTAATATTTTACCTTGTTCATTAAGGAATCTTGACAATAGTTTTACATCTTTAAAATCAATGAAATCGTCGATGCCCTTTTCTTTAAATGGGTCTCTTTTTTTCTGTGCAGTTGGCTTTTTCGTAGATAACTGCTGCGTTAGTTTATAATTTTCTTTAGTTTTATTCTTCTTCATTCAAATATTAAAATTTTAAATAACAAATATATAGTAATTTATTTTCTTTTTCAATGATTTTATGCGAATCTTATTGATTTTACAGGGTCAAACCTTGATGCTATAAAGGAAGGGATTAGAGTTGCAAGAAATATTAATGCTGCTGTTATAAGAGATATAAGAATAACATAATCTGCCTGTATAATTATTGGTACACTTTTTACATAATACTGTTCTGGTAATCTAAAAAATTTTAAATTCATTTCCAGAAGTAATAGACCAATTCCTATAATGTTTCCCAATACAATCCCCAAGAAACCAATTATAAAACCGTCATAGATAAAAATTTTCATAATTTCTGTATTGCTACAACCAAGTGCTTTTAAAACTCCAATTGAATGAGTTTTTTCAATTACAAGCATGAGTAATGTACCAACAATATTAAAAGTAGCAACTATTATTATTAACCCAAGTATAAATGGTGTTGGTGCTTTCTGAAGTTCTACCCAAGTAAATAATTCTTTGTGAATCTGATACATAGTTCTTATGTAAAACGGATATCTTAATATTTTTTTCAAATATTCTGCTACCTCATTTACTTTAGTCACATCTGTAAGTGATATTTCAATCGCAGTTACAGTTGATTCCATATTAAAGAATTTCTGTAAAGTGTTTAAGTCCGTATATATAATTAAATCATCATATTCTCGAAGTCCTGTTTCATAAATACCTTTAATTCTGAACTGCTTAATTTTGGGTAAGTTTTCAGGTGATGGCAATCCTTTAAGACCAAAAATAATTGCTTTATCATCCACATTTAGCGATAGTTTATTCGCAAGTTTATCACCAATAATTAAACTTGAGAATATAGTATCATAAGGATTCAAATCACCACTGCCTTGTAAAATTTTCATTCTTTCGAAAGTTGATTGCAAATCATTTGTAATACCCTTTATAATTATACCCTCCACTTTTCCTTTTGCCCTAATTACAGCTTCTCTTTGTATATAAGGCACAATGTTATTAATTATTTTTACATTGCTTCTTATTTTGTTGGCAATAGAATCATAATTTTTAATACCACCTGTTTCAAAGGAACTAATTTGAATGTGCGAAACAAGTCTGGAAATTTTATCTGAAATTTCTTTTTCAAATCCATTTAAAATAGATACCGATATAATTAATGCAGCAACCCCAAGAGCCACACCAAGAACAGACATATAAGTGATAAATGAAACAAATCTTGTGTCCTTTTTTGAAAACAAATACCTTTTAGCAATAAAAAATTTATAATTCATTTTGTTAATTATTTTTCTATTCCTGCAATAAATATGCTCTGATAAATTCATCAATCTCACCATCCATAACAGCATAAGCATCAGTAGTTTCATAATTTGTCCTATGATCTTTTACGAGATAATAAGGATGAAATACATAACTTCTAATTTGGCTACCCCATTCAATTTTTTTCTTTGACTTTTCAAGTTTTCTTTTTTTCTCCAATTCTTTTTCTTTTTCCAGCATATATAGTTTAGACCTCAACATTTTCATAGCAGTTTGTTTATTCTGGAGTTGCGATCTTTCATTTTGACATTGCACAACTATACCCGTTGGTAAATGAGTAATCCTAACAGCAGTTTCTACCTTGTTAACATTTTGACCACCAGCACCACCAGCCCGAAAAGTGTCAATTTCTAAATCATTTGGATTAATCTCTATTTCTATTTCATCCTCTATTATTGGAGTTACAAAAACTGCAGCAAAAGAAGTATGCCTTTTTTTATTTGCATCAAAAGGAGAAATTCTTACAAGTCTATGAACTCCATTTTCTGCTTTTAAATAACCATAAGCATATTCACCTTCAACTTCAATTGTAGCACTTTTTATTCCTGCACCATCACCGTCGAGTTTATCAATTAAAGTTGTTTTAAACCCTTTTTTCTCACAATATCTTAAATACATCCTCAGTAACATCTCTGCCCAATCCTGTGATTCTGTTCCACCAGCACCAGAATTTATTGTTAAAATTGCATCTCTAATATCATCTTTATCAGAAAGCATTTTCTTAAACTCTAAATTCTCAATCATCTTTTCTAATTTCGTTATTTCTGAATCAATTTCCTGTTCTAACGATTCATCATTCTCCTGAACTGCAATTTCAATCAAAGTATTAATATCAATTAATTGTTTCTCAACCTCTTCAAACTCACTAATAAATTTTTTTAAATTAGAAATTTGTTGAAGCACTTTTTGAGCACTTTGATTATCATCCCAAAAATTCGCTGAATGTGTTTGTTTTTCTAAATCCTTAACTAATTGCTCTTTTTCAGAGATTTCAAAGATACCCCCTGAGTTCTCTTACCCGTGACTCTAAATTTTTTATTTTATATTTCTGCTGTTCAAACATAATTCTAATTCTCTAATTTTATAAAAATACTAAATGTGTAAATCTATTGAAATTCATTTATCTGTACCCAAAAAAGTTACTAAACATTTATAAATAAAAAATTTCTAGTATCTTCTCATGAAATTAATTCAAAACATCTAAAATGTTAGCATTGAAAAAAAATATCTATATTTACGATACTTGAATATATACCTATAAATAAATTAGAAAATTGTATGCTATTTTGAAATATATAAAAATCTATGCTCGTGGGTGGGCTTGTTTATATATTTTTTTCAATCGTTCAAGTGTAACTGATGTATAAATTTGTGTAGTTGAAAGATTTTCATGACCTAATAATTCTTTTATCGCTCTAATATCCGCTCCTTTATCAAGAAGATGAGTTGCAAATGTATGCCTTAAAATATGTGGAGATTTCTTTTTTAAGTTCGTAACTTGTGATAAATCCTTTTTAACCATTCTATATATTTTCATTGGGTATAATTTATTACCCTTGTTATCAACAAATAAAAAATCAAGATTTTTTATGTTTGATATATCCCTAATTTGTAAATAATTTTTTAATGCCAATTCTGCTTTTTTGCCAAAGGGGACAATTCTTTCCTTAGCACCTTTTCCTCGAACTTTGATTAACCTTTTTGATAAATCCACATCCGCTAATTTTAAATTAATTAACTCTGATAATCGAATACCTGTACTATAAAATAACTCTAATACCGCTTTATCAAGAATTCTTAAATTAATACCATCTTTTTCTTCCAACAATTTTTCTATCTCATGAAAACTTAAATATGAAGGTAAACGTTTTGGTAATTTGGGCAATAATATACCTGATGTTGGATTCTTATTAATATATTTTCTTTTATATAAATATTTAAAGAAAGATTTTAGGGTTGATATTTTCCTTGATATTGATTTCTTACTATATTTCGGTGTTTTTTTAATCTCTATTTTTTGTTGTTCATATAAAAAAACAAGGTAATTTTTAATAAGGAATAAATCTATATCTTCCAATTCTATTTTAAGTTTATCAATGCTTTCCTCCTTATTATAGAATTGAATCAGGAATTCACCGAAATGTTTTAAATCGGTATTATAAGAAATGATTGTATTTTTGGAATAATTTTTTACTTTTCTTAAGTAGTCAGAAAATTCATTTACAATATCAATATACTTTTTTAATGACATTATACTTTTATTCTAAATCAAATTTACTTTTACAATTCGGACAATAAAGATATTTAGTATCATCTTTATTAGTCCGTTTTTCCAAATATGGATTATTACATTTATCACATTGTTTACTAACAGGTTCATAATTTGTAATAAAATCGCATTCTGGAAATCTTGAACAACCATAAAAAAGTTTTTTCCTTTTATTCATTCTTGGTAAAATTTCTCCTTGATTACATTTTGGACATGCTATACCTAAAGTATAAGGTCTGATACCATTGCATTTAGGATAATTAATGCACCCATAAAATTTCCCATATCTACCAACCCTTAAAACCATTGGTGAATTACACTCAGGACAAAGAATCTCAGTCTGTGGTTCTTCCTTTTCAACATCTTCATCTATATTGGCAGTTGCTTTACATTTGGGATACCTTTCACAAGTAAGAAATAGACCATTTCTACCCCACTTTTTGAGCATTTTCGCCCCCGTTTGTTCTCCACATTCTGGACACGGAATTTCTGTTTTTACAATTAAGTTACTCTTTATTTCTTTTATTTTATTTTCAGCAAGTTGGTAGTCTTTTATAAACGGTTTATAAAAATCATCCACAACCTTTTCATAAGAAGCATCTCCATTTGCTATAGTATCAAGTTCATCTTCCATATGTGCAGTAAACTCATAGTTAATCACATCTTTAAAATATTCAGCCAATAATTTATTTACTTCCATTCCAAGTTTAGAAGCATAAAGTTTCCTATCTTTCAACTCGACGTATTTTCTATCAATAACAGTAGAAACTATCAATGCATAAGTACTTGGTCTTCCAATCCCTAAATTATCCAATTGTTTAATAAGACTACTTTCAGTATACCTTGGTGGTGGTTTGGTTTCATGCCTATTCTTCGTAATAGACAATGCTTTCAACATTTCACCAACTGAAATGTCAGGGAGTAATGTATCTTCCTCTTCATCTTCTTCTGCTTTTTCTTCCTTAATATCTTTATATAATTTTAAAAATCCGCTAAACTTAATTTCACTTCCGACAGTTTTAAAGATGTATTCTTTTGTTAAACCCTTCGGACTTATAGCTTTAATCAAAACTGTTTTTTGATTGAGAATAGCATTGTGCATTTGTGAAGCTACAAATCTTTCCCAAATAAGTTTGTAAAGCTGATATAAACTTTTATCAATTTTTTTAAGTTTATCAGGTGTTATATTAATATCAGTTGGTCTAATTGCTTCATGAGCTTCTTGAATATTTTTAGATTTCTTATTAAAAACATTCGGTTCTTTTGGTAGGTATTCATTTCCAAAATTATCCAAAATATATTTTCTAACAGAATTAATAGCTTCTGGACTTACTCTTGTGGAATCCGTTCTCATATAGGTAATTAAACCAATATTACCTTCCCCTTTAACAATTTCAACACCTTCATATAATTTCTGCGCAAGGTTCATAGTCTTTTTTGGAGAGAAACCAAGTTGAGTAGATGCTGCTTGCTGCAATACACTTGTAGTAAAAGGGGCAGGTGGATTTTTCTTTACCTCTTTTGATTGAATATCAATAACCTTAAATTTATTATCTTTTAAATCTTCCAATATTTTATGAGCCTGTTCAAGTGATTCAATCTTTGGGTCTTCACCATTGTATTTTATTATATTCTCGTCTATCTTATATAATTTAGATGGGAAAGATTTACTACTACCTGAAGGTTTTGAAAATATTGCATCAATAGACCAATATTCAATTGGAGAAAAATTTCTAATTTCTTCTTCTCTTTCACAAATTAGTTTTAGAGCTACAGATTGAACTCTACCTGCTGATAAACCATAATAGAACACTTTCCAAAGGAATGGACTAACTTTATAACCTAAAATTCTGTCTAAAACCCTTCTTGCTGTTTGAGCATCCACAAGATTCATATCAATATCCTTAGGGTTAGACATTGCTCTTTGAATACCAGTTTTAGTAATTTCTTCAAAAAGTACTCTTTTAATCTGTAGTTTATCTTTAACAGCTTTTTTTATTTCATCAGAGATGTCACATGCAATTGCTTCTCCTTCTCTATCAGGGTCAGTTGCTATAAAAACTTTGTCAGATTTCTTCGCTAGTTCTACGATTTTTTTAATTACCTTCTCCTTTCCAGCAATAGTAATGAATTTTGGTTTATATCCGTTATCAATATCCACACCAAAGTCTTTTTCAGGTAAATTTTTTATATGCCCAATTGTTGCTTCAACAATATAATCTTTACCGAGATATTTATTTACGGTTTTTGCTTTTGATGGAGATTCTACAACAACTAATGATTTAGTCATAGAACTTTATTAATTTATCGTATCGTTATTATTAATTAATAATCTGTTTCTTTTATCGTGGGGATCATCAAGATTAAGGACAAACGAAGAAATAACAGGTTTAAGGTCAGCCAAATCTACTTTATGCAAATTTAGAGATGTAATTTTATCTATCAAAAATTCAAAATCTTCTTCTGATATTATCCCTAACTCACGAATTGTAATTAGATATCCAATTGCTTCAGGAGTAAATAATCTTTTCTCAACACTATTCAAAACCCTGATTGATTTTGTAGAACTCAGATTTTCGAAAAACATTTTTTCATTCTCCTGAATTCTAGAATAAATCCAAGCAATAGCAGTATTGATTTCTGAATCAGTATATCCAATCTTTGTTAGTTCAGAGTAATCAATATCGCTGAAATTCTTTTCGTGTTTTAATTCATTCAGGATAAAAATAATTATTTCAAGTACTCTTTCTTGAAACATCACTCAAATTGTTTAATAGTTTTAAATATTGATTTTCTTTTCTTTTCATTAATGATTTCTGATTCTTAGTTTTATCATCATAACCACATAAATGTAAAAAACCGTGTATAATAACCCTGTATAATTCAATAAAAAAATCAGTTCTATACCTTACGGAATTTTCTTTTATCGTATCAATAGAAATAACTACATCTGCTTCAATTATATCATCATCATACCTAAATGTTAAAACATCAGTTTCATAGTTGTGGTTCAAATATTTTTTATTTAATTTTTTAATATTTTTATCATCAGTCAAATTCAAATTTAAAGTATGGCATAACTCATTTTCAAGTGAAAAAATTTCTTTAGCAAGATATTTCACTTTATCTTTAAATAATTTTAGCTCAGTTTTGTTCCACCTTAATGGATAATCGATAAAAAAATTTATATTAGGAGTTTTCAACTAAGTATTTAACTTTCTATTAAAGATAATACCACTGCAGATATTAATTCTTCAGAGTTTAATTTTTTGAAATCACTTTTTAATAACTTCTTATCAACATTCGAATACAAGGAACAATCCCCCTGTAAAGAAATAATTAAACCTGAAACAGTAGTTTTGTTTTCAGAAATAAATATAACTTCATCAAGCATAGTGCTTAAAATAAAATAATTACTATTTTGTAACTGCAAATGGGAATTTTTAGTATAAACTGAAATTAATGAATTATTTTTACTATTAATAATCAAATCAAGTGAGATTTTGGTTTTCTTATCTTGATTTTCAACAACAAGAGAATATGAATTTTTAAATATTGTAAATTTTTTTCCAAACAATTTTTCTATCGCTTTCAAATTTTTTTTTATATAATCTCTTTTTATGGACTTTTTCACCTATCTTTAACTAAATGATTTTAAAAATTTTACAATTTAATTCAAAATTAATTAATTATAAGTTTAAATTAAACTTATTTTATTAATTAGACTTTATAATCAAAATAAATATTCATTCTTATTTTTTAAAAACCAACAGTTAAAAATTCAAATAATAAAAAATTAATTGTTTCCTTTACTCAAATCACCATTATCATTAATAATCAATTCACTTTCTGGAAAATCTAATTCTGATAATTTTTTCATTAATTTTACACAGGCGTTACTTTTATCCTTTGTAGGTATGCCTCTTTTAATCTGCTTACAAGAAAATATTTTACCAGATAAAAATTTACCATTTTTATCAATAAAAACTTTTAGTATTGGAGCAAGTCCAAGATAACCTGATAAACCAAATTTAGCATATGTACAAAAATTCCCAAGACTATAAGCAATAATTTTATCATTATATAATTCTAACCCACGTGGAACATGCGGTCCATGACAAAAAACAATATCAGCACCCGAATCTATCATTTTATGTGCGAACTCATAAATATTTCCTCTATCTTCATTCATATAAATTTCTCTTTTCCTATTTACACGGGTAGCATTTTCACCTTCAGCACCAGCATGAACTGAAACAATTATAATCGATGAATCATTATCAATATGTTTTATTAATTCTACAGCTTTGCTTAATTCATTTAAATAATGATTCCTAGCAAAACCTATAAAAACTATTCTTTTCCCCATATATAATGTATCACAATAAGGTTTCTCTTTTAAACCAAAGTAGCCAATACCCATAGAATCCAATGTTCTTATTGTGCTTTTTTTTCCCTCCAAGCCCATATCATTTGTATGATTATTAGCTAAATTGAGAAAATCAAAACCTGCTTCTTTTAAATATCTAGCATAACGGGTAGGAGTTCTGAATGCAACACAACCATTACAAATCTTGGGAGTGCCACCTTTATCTAAAAGTGGACCTTCCAGATTCCCAACAGTAAAATCTGCATCTTGTAGTATTTCTTTAACATCTTTAAACAATTGTTTCCCATCATCAGGAGGCAAAGTGTTTTCAGGATAGGTCGTCCCCATCATAATATCACCGACGAAAATAAATGAGAAACTATCAGAAATTACAGAATCACTATCTATAAAATTTTCTGGTTGGATTTGTTCTTCTTCCTTATCATTACAAGATAAAAACAGATATGATAATAGAATAGTAAAAAGAAAAAGACAAATTTTATTTACTAAATTACTTAACGATTTCAACTATACCGTGAGTTATATAATTATAATTTTTATCAAGCAAATAAACCTTGTAAGTTCCAGCTGACTTGAAGTTGATATTTTTTTTATCAAAAAAATAAATATAGTCCCACTCGGGCTCAACAGTAAAATGAACGGTTCGAATTGATTTCTCTTTTATATCATATCCAAATTCATCTTTAATTTTTGTAATTTTTATATACACATTCTTCATTCCGATATTTTTCTTTATTGGTCTATAATCTACCATTACAGTCAAATATCCAGGAGAAAATCTATTGCTTACACCAATTTCACCTTTATCTACATCATAAGTTTCACAAAAATACAGTTTCGGTCTTGTTTTAAATTCATTTTCGTTTTCATTATCATAAGTCTTTTGAATCCTTTTTGCTTCATCCTCAGTCTTGGATTTGTTAGAGCTATCAAAATTAACTAGACTAAATATTAGAATTCCCGCAATTATAAATATAATCACAGCAATTGAAGCAATTATTGCTCCTAATGGTACCGATTTCTTTGTTTTAGGATATGGGTATTCTGATATATCAGGAATGGATTTTGTTTGAGGAGAATAAGGTTGCTGGTATTGATTGCTGATATTTTTTGCATCATTATAAAGATGAGTAGTATATTTTTGCTCTGTTGATTGAGATTCTTGCGAGTACATTGAGATGAAACTTCTAAATTCATTTTTTTCCAAATCAGATTTATAACTGTTCAAAGCATTAATAAATTCGTTATAGTTCTGAAATCTCCTTTCTAAATTTTTGTCAGTTGCTTTTGCAATAATAAAGTCCAAAGATGATGAAATATTTGGAATAAAATCTCTAAGAGGTGGTAAAGGTTCTTTCTTAATTTTTTCCTGTATAAAAAATTCACTTGAGAGATTTAGATCGTAAGGTTTTTTACCAGTAAGTATAAAAAATAAATTTACCCCAAGTGAATAAATATCTGATCGTAAGTCAATTTTAGCCCCTGTTACTTGTTCTGGACTCATATAAAGCATTGTACCTGATGGGATTTTCTTATCGCTACCAGACTCTCTAATTATTTTTGCAATTCCAAAATCAATGATTTTGGGAATATCATCTTCTGTTAATATTATATTTGAAGGTTTCACATCTCCATTGATAATACCAACACTATGAGCATATTTGAAAGCATCTAATATTTTCAGGAATATATGAACTGCTCTCTCTTCCTGTATTGGACCATTTTGTTCGATGTAAATATCTAGTGGATATCCCTGAACATATTCCATTAAAATAATTAATTTATCTTCTTTCTCAATAAAATCAACAAGAGATGCAATGTAAGGATGATTCAACTTAGATAAAGTTTCTGCTTCTTTTATAAACCGAGACTTCAATTCAATATCAATGGAGAGTGCAGGTATAAATACTTTTACTGCAACAAATTTATTTTTTATCTTTTGATGCTCTGCTAAATAAACAGAACCGAGTCTTCCTTCACCAATTTTTTTAATAACTTTGTAATTTAATAAAATTTCACCAATCATAAATTTTCATTATTTTTTTACTAGTATAATAAAAATTTGCTTATTACATTTTTGAAATTTTCCACTTCATTTTTCCATGAATTTAAAATAGTTAAATAATTTTCATGGTTGTCAATCATAATTCTCAACTTATCTGAACCTGCTAATTTATCAATGAAATTATTATTAATCCACTTAAAATCCTTTTGTGTATTTTTCAGAGTTAATAAAATAGCAACAGCGGTTTCCATAGGTTCAAATTGCCTGAAATTTTTAAGATTAATCTTTATTCCTAAACATTTTTCATTAGAATATTTTGGCGTACTACCATATTTATCTTTTGTTGGTATAAACTCAACTTTTTCAAAATTCACACCAGGTAAATTATATTTATTCAGTTCATTTAATAGAATATCATTATCACAAAATGGTGCTCCGAATAAAGTAAAAGGATACTCAGTACCTCTTCCTTCAGAAAAATTTGTTCCTTCAAGAAAGCATAAAGCAGGATAAAGTCTTGCTGATTCCAGACTTCTTATGTTGGGTGAAGGGTTTATCCATATAAAGTTTAAATTTTCATAATCAATATTTCTATTATAGTCTTGCATTTTCATTATTCTCAAGTCTAATGTTTTGTTATCGCTATCAATTAAAGATTTTAAATAATTTCCAAGTTCCCCAGTAGTCATTCCATAACAAACGGGTGTTGGAATTGACCCTACAAATGATGAAAACTCTGGTTCAAGCATGAATCCTGAAATGTAATTTAAATTATGAATTGCAGGTCGGTCACATAATATAAAAGTAATCTCATTTCTAAATGCATCTCTCATTGTAAAGTATAGAGTAGAAGTGTAAGTATAAAACCTTACCCCTAAATCCTGAATATCATATATTAGAATATCAACGTCCCTTAAATATTCATCTTTTATATTTTTGTTTTTATTATATAAAGAAATAATTTCAATGCCATTATAATAATTTCTGTTTTCATCATCAGCAAAAAAATTATGTTCGGGTGTAAAAATCCTGACAATATTTATTCCCTTACTAATTAAAATATCTAAAATATGCCTTCCATCTTTAATGACGCCAGAATGATTTGTAATAAGTGCTACTCTCTTATTTAAAAGTAAATGCAAGGAATCTAATAAAACTTCACTTCCCGTTTTGAAGTTCTGGTGCAGTGATAGATTATTTTGACAATATAAAAAAAATATATTTGATGATAAAAAAAATAAGAAAAGAATAAATTTTAGAAAATTATTTTTCTTCACTTTCTCTTGGTTTATCTTCTTTACCTTGCTCTTTTTTTTGTATCAGCTCATTTTCATTAAGCTCCCTGATTTTTTCAATTTGCTTATCTTTGCTTTCTTCTTTCTGTTCTTCTTGTTTTATTTCCCTTTCTTCAATTTTAGTATCTTTCTTTTTGGCTGAGTCAATTTTGTTCTTAGTAAGGGTGTCGATACTTATTACTTCGGTTTCTCGTTTCTTCTTTTTTATAACAGTATCTTTACTTGGTATCCCGATATCTTCCTTTTGTTTTTTTGTTTCCGATAGTAGCTCAAAAGATTTAGGAAACAAAGTGTCATTCTTGTATTCGAAATCAATTATATACTCAGCATTAATATAATCACCCTCGATAAAGTTTGTCCTATATATCCAACTGTTGACCCCTAAATCTTTGAAAGTTTTTGATTCTATTATAATACTATGTACAAACCCTCTTTTTGATAATAACTCTTTAATTCTCTTTAATCCGCATGTTTCTTGAAAATGCAAGTCAATATAAGAAACCTTATCAAAATAAAATTTTATTGAATCAGGAAGAGGCTCGTCATTATGTAAATAAAATAAAAATGATTCGATACTCGCTTCCAAACCAGTTGAGTAATTCCTGACAGATTTGATTTCACCTTTAAACAAATTGTTATCAGAACCTGTTATCAATAAAAGGAAAATTAATAAAATAACTATAAGAACAAGAACAATATAAATAATTTTCTTTTTATTAACCCCTTTTAAACTTCTCAGAAATGTTGCTTTCTCTTTCTTTTTCTTTTCTACAACAAATGGTGTTGAGAACACATCACTGTCCTCTTCTCTATATTGATTTTGTTTATTAGAATTTTCCATTCTAATAATTCAATTATTTTTTAAATAATTTTTGCATAACAAATCTTACGTTATCTATCCTTACCACTTTTAATATAAAAATTAAAGAAATAAAAATAAAAAGCAAAACAAATTTTAAGTAAATTATAACATTCGTATTTAAAGTATTAATATAATAATACAATGAAGTTGTTATGAATATTGCTATAAAAATATTCATTAACTTTGAATATTCATAATGGATTTTATAATACTTATTTACTACAAGAAATATACCAACTGCCATTGAAATATAACTAAACAATGATGCAATGGCAGAACCAAAAATCCCAAAGAAAGGGATTAAAATCAAATTCAGTATAACATTTACTAATGCAGCGACTCCTGTGATTAGAGACAAATATTTAGTCTTCTTCATAATATATATTCCAGGCATTAAATTGATGTAAATACCATACACCAGATATGCAAATAAAACTATAGGTACGATATTTAATCCAGACCAATATGCTTGTCCGATTAAATATCCTTTATTAAAAAATTTGATATGAACAATATCATTTATGAATAAAGTCAATAAAACAAACAAAAATGCTTCCGCCAAAGTAAAAAGTGTTAATACTTTAGAAAAAACCTTTTTAGCATCAGGTTCTTGAAAAGTCTGCATAAAAAAAGGTCGCCAGGCAAACTCAAACATAGATACGAAAAGCATCATAAATATTCCTAACTTGTAATTTGCCTGAAAAATACCTACTTCAGAGTAATCTTTTGTAATCAGGTAAAGCATAGGACGACTGATTACCTGAATAATATTTGAACTTATTCCTGCAGGGATATAGGGTAATGAAAACTTAAGTAATTCAGAAAATAACTCTTTATTGAATTTTAATGTTAAATTTTTTATTACAATAGGAGTTAGTAAAATAAAAGTTATAACAGAAGCTATTACATTACTAATGAAAACAGATTCAATACCCCACCTGAAACCAAGAATTAAGATGAAATTAAGAGTAACGTTAATTCCTATATTAATAAGTTTTATAGTAACAAATTTGACTGGTTTTCGAGCTAATCTTAAATATGCAAATGGTACGATAGCAATAGCATCAAAAAAAAGAATTAATGCAGTATATTTTAAAATAATACTTCTGTTTTCAGGTACTTGAAATAACCAAGAAAGGTTTTTAGAAAAAATGAAAAGTATACAAGATAGTATAAAAGAATTAATAAGAATTCCTAAAAAAGGGTGAGAAAAATTTTCTTTAGAATCACCAACTTCAAGAGTTGCAGCAAATCTAAAAAATCCCGATTCTAATCCAATTGTAAAAAAAACATTTAATATTGCAATATAAGCGTAAATATTAGCAACGATTCCAAACTCGCTTGGTGCAAAAATATTTGTGTATAAAGGTACAAAAAGGAAATTTATAAACCGCCCAATAATAGTATTAGTACCATAAATCAAAGTATCCTTGGATAATGCCTTAATCTTCTCAAACATAATGAATTAAAAAATAACCTAAATATATGAAAATAATAATCCTAAAAAGTAAATAAAAATAATCTACCCCTTAATTAAAATGATGATTATAAAGAATTACGCAATTACTTTTTCACAACTTCTATTTCTCCAGAAGCAATTTTATTGCCATTCTTATCAGCTAATGTAACTCTATAAGTACCAGGTAATTTAAATCCTAAGCGCTCTTTATTTTGAAAATAAAAATAATCCCAATCCGCTTTTACTGTAAAAGGAATTCTATCTATTTCCTTCTCAGCTATTTCAGTTCCATTTTCATCTTTAATTTGAGTAAGAATTAATTCTACTTCTTCAGCACCAACCTTTTTATTTTCTGGTCTTAAATCAACCATTACAGTTAGGTAACCAGGAGTGAAGCGCTTGCTAACCCCAATTTCTTTTCCATCAACATAATCTTCACAGAAATATAGAGAACTTTTCTTTTCACAACCAACAAACAAAAGTGTAAAAATCAAATAACTGAAAACAAGAAAGAAAAGTTTTGTACTCATAGCTCTAAATTTAGATTTAAAAGATGTTATTTTAATTTAACAGATGAATTTTCAAATTCAAGTGAAATATCAATTGATTTATATGAATGTGTTAAAGAACCAACTGATATATAATCTATACCATAAAGCCCAGAATACAACGAAATATTATCTAAATTAATTCCTCCTGATATTTCTAATTTAAAAATTCCCTTATTTATTTCAACAACTTTTTTGATATCAGCAATTGAAAAATTATCAAGCATAATTATATCAAACAAATTTTTCCCATATTTATGTACAGTTTTAAACTCATCAATGTTTTTTACTTCTATCTCAACTTTGTAATTCTGAATTTTTTTACTGCCAAGAATATTTATAACATTCAATATGCCACCTACTTCAGCAATATGATTATCTTTAATTAGTATCATATCATACAAACCCGCTCTATGGTTATATCCACCACCAATTCTTACTGCTAATTTTTCAAAGATTCTGAAATTAGGAGTTGTTTTTCTTGTATCAAGAATTTTAATATCAGGATTATTTAATTTTTTAACTAATCTGTTTACATAAGTTGCAATTCCACTCATTCTTTGTAAAATATTAAGTGATAACCTTTCACATTTTAAAATATTTTTTGTATTACCTGATATAGTTCCTATAATGGTATTAGATTGATATTCAATACCGTCTTTCGCAAATAATTTAATTTTAACATTACCATCTACCAATTTATATACCCTTTCAAATATTTTTAAACCAGCTATAACCGCTTGTTCCTTAAGTAAAATATCTGCTTTTATTTTTGAGTCATTTGAAATTAATATATCGGATGTTATATCCCCTTTCCCGATATCTTCTTTTAATGCTAATTTTATAAGTTTCTCAGCAAGGACGAAATCAAAATTTTTATAATAATTCATAATTCAAAATTTACTTTTTATTAATTGCATAAAGTCTTCTGGTGGTTTGATAGGTCTTAATGTTCTTACACTAACAAATGAATGAATAGTATACCCTGAAACTAAAAGAGTATTTTCATTATAAATTTCATAATCAAGTTTTAATCGAACAGAAGGAACATTCTTCATCATAGTTACAATTTTTAGTAGTTGATCATACTTTCCAGGAAGAAAGAACCTACAACTAGTTTCAATTACCGGAAGAGCATAACCCTTTTGCTCTAATAATGAATAAGGATAATTCAAATTCCTTAGCAAATCATTTCTACCAGCTTCGAAATATTCAAAATACTTTGCATAATATATCACACCCATCATATCAGTGTGGGCATAAAGGACTCTATAAAACAATTCACTTTTAATCATATAAAAAAATTTTGTTTGGGTTCAAAATATTATTTGGGTCAAATAATCTTTTAATCGATTTCATTAAATCAATTTCAGCTTCTGATAATGCAATTTTTAAAAACCTCTTTTGAGTATATCCAATCCCATGTTCACCAGAGATAGTACCATTCAAAGAGACTGTCAACCTGAAAATCTCTTCTATTGCATAATTTATTTTTGAGTTCCAATCTTCATCACTCATATTTTCTTTCAATATGTTCACATGAAGATTACCATCACCAGCATGACCATAACATATTGTTTTTAAGTTATACTTTTCAGCAATACCTTTCACACCTAAAAGCAAGTCAGGTAGAAAATATCTTGGTACTACAGTATCTTCTTCTTTATACACTGATATTGCTTTAACAGCTTCACCAATAGATTTCCTCAACAACCATAATTCATCAACTTTGGTTTTATCATCAGCAATAATAATATCAAATGCTCCAAATTTCTCAGCTATCTCAGAGATTTTCTCCATTTGATAATATAAATTTTCTTCCATATCACCATCAAGTTCTAAAAGTAATTGAGCTTCAGCATTGGAGTTCGGGAAAACTTTATCTAAGTGCTTTTCAGCTGCTTTAATAGCATCTTTTTCCATAAATTCAAGTGCTGATGGTGTTATACTTTGTCGAAAAAATTCAGCCACTGAAGCGATGCACTCTTTTGGACTGTTGAATGCAATTAACAAAGCTTTTCTGATTTTGGGAAGAGGTATAAGTTTTAAAATTATTTTAGTAATAATTCCAAGTGTTCCTTCACTCCCAACAAAAAGCTGCGTAAGATTATATCCAACAACATTTTTCAGAGTCCTTGACCCTGTGTTGATAATCTTTCCATTTGGTAAAACAACTTCAAGAGAAAGAATATAATCTTTTGTGACACCATACTTAACCGCTCTAGGCCCTCCTGCACACTCCGCCACGTTACCACCAATAAAACAGCTACCACTTGAAGCAGGATCTACAGGATAAAACATATTTTTCTTTTCACATTCTTTTTGTAATACTTCAGTAATCACACCAGGTTCAACAATAACTTGAAAATTTCTTTCATCTATCTCCAGAATTCTATTCATTCTTTCAAGTGATAGTAAAATTCCACCATCACAGGGTAAAGCCCCACCCGACAGACCAGTTCCTCCACCTCTTGGAGTAACAGGAATTTTGTATTTATTTGCAAATTTGAGAATTTCTGAAACTTCATTTGCAGTTGATGGCTTGACTATGATATCAGGCAAGAAAAGCAAATCTTCTGTGTTGTCTTTTCCATAAATTTCCTTACTATATTCATCAAAAATTACATTATCACTACCTAAAAGATTAATCAAAAAATTAAAAGTTAATTTTTTTATCTCTTCCTCAATCATTCAATAAAATAAGTTTATAAATTTAAATACATCTAATAGATTTTTCACTTTTTCAACTCAGTTGTTAAAATTCCACCACCAAGTTCAGCAGGTAGTTTAGTTTCACTTCTAACCAGTTGTATTGGATTTAATTCATTATACCAATAAAATTCTTTTGAATTATCCTCAAGGTTTGTTAATTGTATTTTTACACATCTATAAGTTCGATCTTCAATAACTACATCTTCATTAATGATGAATTCAGCTTTCAGATATTTAAGTGAATTTGTAGAAGAATTATAGACAGTTAAATATATCGGTTTATCGCCATATTTAATTAGCCCAAGTATAACATCAAGATATCCTCCATCACACATTACTGGTTTTTCTATGTTTAAGTTAACATCATTCTTAAGATTATTTGTCTGGGTATATCCTGTAATTTTATCAGATAAGAAATTTAAACTTGAAATTTCTGAATTCCCCTGTTTTGTAATTACTGTAATTGGTAAAAGATTTTCCTTATCTAAACTATATATAACAGTTACTTGTCCCATAGGCATTATAGTTAAGTCAACAATTTCAGGTTTGTTATCTGAATTTATTTTAATTGTTCTCTCAAGACTAAACTTGAAGTCTTGCCCCATTATTTTGGTTGACAAGTTATAATTAAATTTACCTTCTGAAAATTTTTCCTTCTGAATAATAGGGAGAGAAGATTTTTTTGCAAGTTCAATCTCTATCTCAGTATTTTCAGGTAATTTTACAGTTTTTATATCAACTACAAGCTCATCTAATTTATTCTGAATTTGAGGTGAATATTTTTCTTGACTTCTTCCCCCTAAATGCAATTCAAGGAATTTATCAATTTTAGCAATCATAGCAAGTCGGTTGAGTTTTCCTAAAAATCCATGGCCTTCATCTTTAGCGAGTAAGTATTCTACCTGCCTTCCCAAATCTCTTAAGGTAGCGACAATTTGATCAGATTCTGCTTGTTTCACTCTTGGGTCATTTGCTCCCTGAATTACTAACAAAGGAGCTTTAATGTTTTGTGCATAAAAAAGTGGTGATTGTTTTTTCAATCTTTCAACATCATCAGGATTATTTAAACTACCAACTCTAATATCGAAAATTTTCATCATTGGCACCCAATAAGGTGGTATAGATTTGATTAGTGTTAATAAATTTGATGGTCCAACTATAGAAACTCCAGCAGCGTATAAATCAGGAGTAAATGCTAATCCAGCAAGTGTTGCATAACCACCATAAGACCCTCCCATAATTGCAACTCGTTTGGGATCAGAAATTCCATTTTCAATTAAATATGATACACCATCAGTAATGTCATGTTGCATCGTACCAGTCCCCCATTGCTTATTACCAAGATTAAGAAATCTTTTACCATATCCTGTTGAACCTCTAAAATTCGGTATTAACACAGCATATCCTCTATTAGCAAGAAACTGAGCAAAGGCATTATATCCCCATACATCTCTTGCCCATGGACCTCCATGAGGAAAAATTACTGTTGGTAAATTTTTCGGTTCAACACCTAATGGAGTCACTAAATATGCAGGTATTGTTAATCCATCTCGAGCTTTGTATTTCAATGGTTTCATTTCTGCTAAATACTCGGTAGGTAAATTTGGTCGTGATTTATATAGAAATTTTAATTCACCTGTAATTCTATCATATAAATATGCACTTCCTGGATCAACATCTCTTGAAATATAAATTATTATCTTAGATTCATCTTCTGTCATACTTGTGATTGACCATTGTCCTTTGGGTAATTTATCTAATGCATTATTTATAGATTCTTCCCATTGTTTATCTTTAAAGTAATATCTTACATAATCAGAAATGTAAAATGTAACAATTGGTTTATGAGTTTTCTCTGATAACATTACTCCACCAAAATCAACTTCATTTTCAGGGTCAGACTCAATTATTTCGTATTCCCCATTTGTAAGGTTCATTTTAATCAATCTAGTTAAATCAATATTCTCTCCCTTATTTGTACTTATATATGCAAAATTTGGATCTTCAGAAAATCCCTGAAAATCAATAGTCTCTTCAAAATTAACATCAAAAATTCTTTCTAATTTACCATCTTTAATTTTGAGTAATTCCTCTCCTCCATCATCTTTTTGCCTTAATGCTGCTCTTGGAATCCCAAAATCATCTACTAAATATGCTAAAACCTTATCTTCATTTTTAATAATTAGAGTCCTTTCTGCTGTTTTTATATTAACTTTATACAAATCATGATATTGAGGATCTCTATCGTTAATACCAACAATAATATGCTCAGGATCATTTTTAGGAACACCTAAAATGTATACCCTAACTTTTTCAATTGGTGTTAAATCTTTCGGTACAGGAACACCTGTTTTATCATCTCGTTTACCATTTGGGTCAACCGAATATACACGAAAATTTTCATCCCCCCCAAAATCTTGAACATATAAAATAAGTTTACTATCTCTACTCCAAAAGTAACTTGTAACTGGCCTTTTAGTTTCTGCTGTAATAGGTTTTGCATTTTCAAAAGGTTCATCAATCCCTTTAACCCAAATGTTCATTACATCATTATAAGGCTTTCTAAAAGATATGTATTTACCATCTGGTGATATCTGAGCACCAGAAATTTCTGGGTCACCAAAAAATACTTCAATATCAATTATTGGGGGAAGGTCTTTCTTCATTTGTAAGTGATTTAAATTTTGAAATTTTAACCCTGTTATTAGAAAAAATACAATTATGGAGAAAATAAATTTTTTCATTTTATTCATTAAATTTAATTAAACTTTATTATAAATTAATTCTTTTAAATTAAATATTAAATTCATAGTTATATGAAAATTAATTTAGTAAAAGCAATTCCTAAAATTTGTTTAATTTTTCTGTTTTTTGTAATCAGATTTTCTTATTCTCAAGAAAAAGATACTATTACTTCAAAACTAATTCTTGACCATTCAGTATATGAAAAATGGAACAAATTAGAGAAACCAAATATAGATTTTTCGGGTAACTATGTAAGTTATGAGATAAATCCCCAAAAAGGTGATGGGTTTTTAGTTAATATAAATTTAAAGACTAATAAAATAGACACTTTTTATAGGGGTTATGATCTTACATATTCTGCTAATAGCGATTTTATAGTTTTTAAATTGAAACCTCCATATGAACTTACAAGAAAATTAAAACTTGAAAAGAAAAAGAAAGAGGAATTTCCCACCGATACATTATGTATAAAAAAATTAAGAAAATTTAGAATTAATGAATATATAGATACAATAATAAAAATCCCAGATTTTAAAGAATTTTCAATACCCGAGAATATGAATTCAAAACCTGTTATAGTTTATCTAACCGAAACAAAAGAAAAACCACAGGAAGAAAAATTAAAAAAGAAAAAAACAAAAGAAACAGAAGAATTAAAAGTTAAAGATACTTATACTTTAAATATATATGATCTTTCAAAAGACACATTAATCTTAAATATCAATAATATTTCAGATTTTTCATTATCTAAAAACGGTAATAACATTGGATATGTTAAATTATCATATGACACAGTTGATAATAAATCAATAAATTCCGAAGTATACATTTTTAACTATTCAGATTTAAGTAATCAGAAGATTTTTACGGGAAAAGGAAATGTAATGAATATAACACTTGATTCAAGTGGAATTCAATCAGCGTTTTTATTTACAAAAGATACAAGCGAAGTAAAAAGATATAGTTTGTATTATTGGAAAAAAGATATAAAATTAGAAAAACTTTCCCTCAATATTGCAAAAAAAATTGCAGATACAAACAGTTACTTTTTACCACCTGATTGGGAGATAAGTGGATATAAAGAACCGAAATTTACTGATAATGGGAAGAGATTAATTTTTGGAATTGCTCCCAAAATCTTTCAACAGCCGAAAGATACTCTACTTGAGGAAGAAAAATTCAAACTTGATATTTGGAGTACAGATGATGATAGACTCCAAAGTCAGCAACTTAAAGAGCTGGATAAAGATAAAAAGAAAACTTACGATGCACTTTACAATATAGATGAAAATTCATTAGTATTTGTAGCAGATTCAACAATACAGGAAATAAAGTATACAAAAAATTTAAATTCAAATTATGCAATCGGACTCTCATATTCACCATATTATAAACTTGTTTCATGGGAAGACCCTGCCTATAAAGATGTTTATCTAATTAATTTGAATACTGGTGTAAAATCACTCATTATACGAAAACAGCAATATGAAGTTGATATATCACCTACTGGAAATTATATTATTTATTGGAATAAGTTAGATAGCAGTTGGTATACTTATTCGATTAGTAATAGTACTTTTACAAAACTCTCTTTTCCTGAAGGTATTAACCTTTCAGATGAATTGAATGATACACCAGGTCCACCTGAACCATATGGGATCTGCGGATGGACATTAAATGATGAAAATGTACTTATATATGATAGATATGATATCTGGAAAGTAGACCCAAAAAATATCAATAGTGCCATTAACATTACAAATGGTAGAAATACAAAATCAATATTTAGGTATATTAACTTAGATAAAGACTCAATATACATTCCCACTACAAGTAATATTTTATTGTATTATAAAAATGAAGACAATTTTAAAGAGGGTTTCTATAAAGTAAACTTAAATGATAATAAATCACCTTATAAATTAATAGAAACAGACAATAATTATACAAAACCAATAAAGGCTAGAAATGCCGAGCTTATAATATGGCAGAAAGCATCATATCTCGAGTACCCTGATTTATGGGTAAGTGATTTAGACTTTTTAAATCTCAAAAAACTATCTTACACAAATCCACAACAACAAAGATATCTATGGGGAACAGTTGAATTAGTAAAATGGCTGGACTCAACAGGTACTGAACAAAAAGGATTGTTATATAAACCAGAAAATCTCGACTCTACCAAAAAATACCCTATGATAGTATATTTTTATGAAAAATATACAGACAAAATTCACACTCATTATATACCAAATCCAAGTCGTTCAGTAATAAATTTCCCTTTATATAACAGTAATGGTTACATAATATTTATTCCTGATTTAACTTATAAAATTGGTTATCCAGGTGAAAGTGCTTTTAACATAGTGATGAGTGGCACTCTCGCTATGCTTGAAAGAGGGTATATTGACAGAAATAATCTTGGATTGCAAGGGCAGAGTTGGGGTGGCTATCAGGTCGCATATATAGTAACAAGAACAGATTTGTTTAAAGCTGCTATGTCAGGAGCACCTGTTGTAAATATGACAAGTGCATATGGTGGAATTAGATGGGAATCAGGGTTAGTAAGAATTTTTCAATATGAACAAGCACAAAGCAGGATTGGGGCAACTTTATGGGAAAGATTGGATTTATATCTCGAAAATAGTCCTCTTTTTAAAGTAGATAAAATAGTTACTCCACTTTTGATAATGAGTAATGATAATGACGGGGCTGTGCCGTGGCAACAAGGATTAGAGTTTTATAATGCATTAAGACGACTTAATAAGAAAGCATGGTTATTATCATATAATGGAGAGGAACACAATTTAACTAAATGGCCCAATAGGGTGGACTTATCGATTCGTATGAAACAATTCTTTGACCACTATCTAAAGGGAATGGAGATGCCTGAATGGATGGCAAAAGGAATACCAGCAATAAAAAAGGGGTTAATTGACGGATACTGATAAATAACGGATATAAAAAAAGATAGGTTGTCTTTTTATTAAACAACCTATCTTTAATTAATAAATTATCAAATAAATTATTTTATAATTACCATTCTTTTTGATAGCGTTATATCGGATGTAATTAGTTTATAATAATAAATTCCAGAAGATAATTTTGTAGCATCGAAAACAACTTCATAACCTTTAACAGCTGGCATCTCTTTATCTAGAATAGTTGCAACTTCCCTTCCAAGTACATCATATACTTTTAGTTTCACTAATGTTTGCTTTGGCAAATCGAATCTTATTACTGTAACAGGATTAAAGGGATTTGGATAATTTTGATACAATTCGAATGATTCACCAGGTGTAGAAACAGCAACTTGATTATTGTTGTATATTGCTAAATCCTTAACTGAAAAATCAACATAATTATAATTTGGATTTTCTTCTTTATTGAATTCGAAACCGATTTGTGAAACTGAAGTCAAATCTGCAGGTTTATTATCGATCTTGAATGTTCTCAAAGGAATCTCAAAATCTTTTTCCCCATTAACATCTAAAACTACATAAGGATAATAGTATTTACCATTTGAGTAAGTTTCTAAGAAAACTCTAACCTTTCCTTTAGCATATAAGTTAAATCTAATTTTATCAAATTTAGATAAATTTACACCTTCATAAGCACCATCAAGTGACCTACCAATTAAAACATAATCACCTAAATCCGCTTTAATTCTGGCACCACCAGGATAAATATAAGACCCTTCTGGTAAATTAGGTACATTTGAAGAGATTATATTTGTAAACTCTCGTAGATAACTCTTTTCTCCTACAAATGGCCCATAAACACCACCTCCCAAGAATACATTGTCTTTGAAATCTGTCGGTGTATTCATAAATACCCTAGCTGAAGACATAATCCCTAATTTCAATTTATGTTCTTTCAAACCAGGTGGAACATTTAAATTAGTTACGATTTTTTCTTCCTGCAAACCTTGTTGTCGTGTAATATAAAATTCTACTTCAACATCAACAGTATTTTGTGTAAGATTATTAGTTATAATCTTGATTTCACCTGTGTTTGAATAACTTGCAGAAACGAAATAAATATCTGCATCTTTTAAGAAATTATTCGTGTATGATACGTTTTTCAACGCTTTGAACTTGTCTATAATTGAAGATACTATCTGCTTCGTATAGGTCATTGATGGAGACCAAACCTGAAAGTTATATACTTGAATTGCATCATTTGGTACTTGATATTCAAAGAGCGTCCATTTTGAATCGACAATGAATTCATTATTTTTCTCATAAACCGAAAACGAAATAGAAGCATCACTATAATTTCGTTTATTATTAGTTAACCTTGCTAAATAATATGGTGCTTCATCAACAAATATCACATTAAGTTCATCAAGAGAATAGTTTGCGAGCCTATCGCAAACAGCTTTTGAATGATTGTATACGAAAGGTGGATTTGTTGTTGCAGAGAAAACAGCTCCTATTCTATAATTTCCGATCATATAATCAACTGCGTAGGCACTTGTAGCATTAGAAATTTTAAGTATATCAAACGGTGTTGTTTCCAGTGCAATAGAATTCTCTGGACCAGTAGAAGGAATTAAAGTTTGCAAAGGATAACCATAAAGTGGATTATCACTTTTCACAAACCTGGTTGCAAGCCCTTTATGAATTGTATAATATCGTTGATATAAAGCCCATGACATATCGTATGAACTTTCAATACCAGCTTCATACCCACCAGACGGTTTACAATTCACATCTTCAGCATAAGACCTATACTTTGTGCACCCGATTTTAGAAAACATATAAGCTTTGTTTTTGAAAGATGCAACATTTGTATCTGTAACTACCACACTCAAAGTCACACTACCAATAGTTCCAGAATTTAGAGTACCAATTTGCCATACAATTACATTACCATATACAGTTGCATTTCCCGTATGAGCTACATAAGATGTCCCATAAGGTATGGTATCAACAATGCTTACCTCTGTTGCTTGGAATCCGGATAAATTTTTATAAGTAATAGTGTATGTAGTTGGTGTACCTAAAATCTTTGGCATAACATGGACACCATCAGACTTATAAAGTAGAATTTTTTTCCCACAAGCCGTCTCTTCGTTATTAAATAGTTTCCAGGTTAAACAGTCACCATCACAATTTAGAGGGGTCTTGAATACATTATAATGTCTACCTTTATAAAATTTTGTCGGTTGTCCTCTGTTAATAGGCGGAGGATTGAATTTATTATCAGACCCAATTGGTACCTGTTGAATAGTTCCCGATTGATTATCATATCCCCAAACTGCTTCATAATCCCCAACTCCATATACATTTATGTATTCTAATTTTGGAAATAAATCACATTGAGGATTATCCTGTGGATAAAGTTTATAAAAGATACTTGATAAGAGGAATGCAAAAATAACTAAATAAAATTTTTTCATTTCCAATAGTTTAATTAATAAATAAATAAAACTCACATATTAAAAACAAAATTTTCATAATATTGGTTGCAAATTTCATACCTAATAACATAGAATTTTAAACTATTGATAATTAATTAATTAGCAAAACATAACAAATTCAATAAAACATAAAAAAATAGTATCCTAACTACATTTATAATATATTTACTATATTTTTTGATAGAACAAAAAGTAAGGTATTGTTAATATTGAAATTCTTTTTTCAATGTTATTAAACATTTACGATTATTATATTGGAGAAAAGAAAGATGAAGATTTTAAAGCTGTTAGAATTACTTAGACCTAAACAATGGATTAAAAATTTGTTTATATTTGCACCTCTATTATTTGCAGGGGAATTATTACACTTTGAAATAATGATTAAAAGCTTGATTGCTTTTTTTGCATTTTGTGGAACTTCAAGTATCGTATATATAATTAACGATATACTTGATAGAGAAGCAGATAAAGTTCACAAAGAAAAAAAGTTTAGACCTATAGCATCAGGGGAGGTTTCAATAAAAAATGCACTTCTGCTTGCTTCTATATTACTTGTAATTACTATTATTTTAAGTTCCAAACAGAATGTATATTTCTGGTTTATTTTGTTGATTTATTTCTTTTTAAACATCTTATACTCCATTTGGATTAAACATATAGTTATACTTGATTTGTTTTTTATTTCAGCTGGTTTTATGCTTAGAGTTATTGCAGGTGCAGTTGCTATATGGGTACCACTATCAAGCTGGATGATTCTCACGACAATCTTTATTTCACTATTTCTTGCAATATCTAAAAGAAGAGCAGAACTTGTTCAGGGAGATGAAGAAAATGTAATTAAACAAAGACGAGTTCTTTATCATTATGATACAGTATTTCTCGACCAGATGAACACAATCGCAGCAACAGGAACAATTATATGTTATGCACTTTACACAGTATCAGAAAAAGCAGTTACAACATTTCATACAGAAAATTTAATATATACAACACCATTTGTCATCTATGGTATATTTCGCTATTTATACTTGATTCATATTAAGAAATTAGGAGAAAACCCAGCTAATATTTTAACAAAGGATTTACCTTTAATTATTAATGCATTACTTTGGTTCGTAATTTCAGTTTTGATAATATATAAATCAAAAGGATTTATTTGGTAAAATAAGTGAATGAGAATAATGCAAAAAACAAAACTATTAATGTTTCAAGTTTTAAAGCAGAGTTAATTTTACTCTTTGCAACAATAAGTTGGGGAATTAGTTTTCCAGCAATTAAGATTTCATTAGATTATTTTGACCCAATTACATTTGTTTTCATAAGATTCGGTTTATCTTTACTGTTGTGTCTTTTAATATTTTATAAGCATTTACACTTACTATCCTATAAATATTTAAAATACGGATTGATACTTGGTGTATTTTTATATATTGGTTCTCTTTCACAAACAATAGGTCTAAAATACACAACAGCATCAAATTCAGCATTTATCACAGGAACAAATATATTACTTTTGCCATTTATACAAGTTTTAATAATAAAACAAAAGCCAAAGTATGAAAATGTAATAGGAATAGTTGTTGCATTTGTTGGTTTGTATTTTCTAACTGGAGTTCATTATTCAGAGCTTAACATAGGAGATTTTATCACTTTTATTTGTGCAATTTCATTTGCTATACAAATTGTTTTAATTAATTATTACTTAGAAAAAATTAATTTCATCCCATTGTTGATTGGCCAATTCATTGCGATGACACTACTTAGCCCTATATCTTTATTTTTATTCAGTATTATTTTCAATGGAGAAATATATTTTAAATTTAATTTAGTTTCTATTTCTCTTCTAGTATTTAATGTAATATTCCCAACTATACTATCATTTACACTAGCAACTAAATATCAAAAATATACAACACCTGTAAAAGCAGGTTTAATATATAATTCTGAAGTTTTTTATGCCATAATATTTGCTTACATTATTTTAGGAGAAATCATACAAAAGAATCAAATTATTGGTGGGGCTTTAATTATAACGGGAATTTTAATATCTGAATTTTTAGGAGAATTAATTAAATATATTAAAAAATGAAACACGTAAAAATAACAGTTAAAGGACTTGTTCAGGGGGTTGGATTCAGATATTTCTGTGCTCATAAAGCGATTGAGCTTTCGATAAGTGGTTATGCAAAAAATATGTATGATGGTAGTGTTCTAATTGAAGCAGAAGGTGAGGATGGAATGGTAAATGAGTTCATAGAAAGTGTAAAAATAGGTCCACCTCTATCAAAGGTAAATTCAATAAATGTGGAAGAGTTAGAATACGAAGGTAAATTTAAATCATTCAGAATTTATTGAAATTAATTACTTGTTTATATTATAAACATCAACTATAATTGTAGAATGAGAAAGAATATTTTAGCATTATTAATTATATGTGTTTTTTCTATCAAACTTTTTTCACAAGTTAACAGCACATATAATTTTTTAAAACTTGAAGTAGATGCAAGGAGTGCAGCACTGGCGGGTAGTTTAATTGCAACAGAAAACGATGTAAATATGATTTTTTATAATCCCGCTTGTTTAGCTACAATAAATAAACCTCAAGCATCTGTAGGCTTCTTTAAATACTTACTAGACATTAATTCAGGAAATGCTGCTTATGCACAATCATATAACAATCTTGGGCACTTTGGTGCAAGTATAAGATATATTAATTACGGTGAATTTGACAAATATGATGAAAACTTCAATAGATTGGGTACTTTTAGTGCAAATGATATAGCGCTTACTTTAGGTTATGCAAATTCATACAATGATAATTTATTTTATGGAGCTAACATAAAATTTATATATTCAAACATTGATGAATATAAATCTACAGCGATTGCACTTGATTTAGGAGCAATATACAAAATAACTAGCTATGACTTGAACATTGGTGTAAGCATTTTGAATATTGGTAAGCAATTAAGCTCTTACATTGATACAAAGGAGAATTTACCACTTGATTTAAAGATTGGTGCAACAAAAAAATTAGAATATTTACCATTAACAGTAAGCTTTACATTCAGTAATTTAATCGAGAAAACTGACAAATTTATCGACAGATTTAAATTCTTTACAGTTGGAGGTGAATTTACTCTGAGTGAATATGTAGTTTTAAGAGGAGGATATGACAATCAGAAAAGACAGGATTTAAAGACAGGTACATCATTAGGTTTAGGTGGATTCAGTGCTGGTATTGGATTAAGATATGAAGATAAATATTTCTTAGATTACAGTTTTAATTCATTAGGTAAAATTGGATCAAGCCACAGGATAAACTTAAAATATATCTTCTTAAAATAAATTTATTTTTACGCCCTCTTCTCGTATTTTCTTGCTTAGATTTTCAATTTCAATAAGAACTTTATTTAAATTATCAAAAAATTTATCATCGTATATAAATTTACCAACCCCTTTATTTTTATCTTGTAAATTAGATACAATCCCATTAAGATTTTCAACTAACCCATCAATTTTTTGAGTTAATACTTTAATTTCACTTATAGTGGTTTCAATATTTGGTTTATTCTCATCAAGCATTGTGTTAACATTGTCAATTGTTGTATTTACTTTATCAATTGTACCACTTGTTTTGTCAGTAATATTTTTCAGAGAAATCTTATTTTCAGAAACCAAACTATTCAAATTACTCGATGTTATTTGAATATTAGAGATTGTGCTCTTTAGTTCATTCTTAACTTTTGGATCGCCTATTACTTCATCAACACTCGCAAGAATGTTTTGCAAATCTTCTGCAGCTTTATTGAAATTCCCAATCAAACCTTTAACTTGCTCAGTTAATTCGTTTACATTATTTATTAAAGCAAGTATATCATTCATTTTTGAACCACTCAATGGAACATTGTAATCGATTTCTTCTGGAGAATTACCTTGAGAGATATTAATGGTTTTTCCACCTAATAATTCTGTGCTAACAATTTCTATTTTGTAATCTTTTTTAATCTTGACATCTCTTTCCAACAAAAACTCCACAAGAACAGAATCCCCCTCGAGATTAAAATCTTTCACTTTCCCCTTAATTACACCATTAACCATAACAGGGTCTCCTTTTTTAAGACCTGTAACCATTTTAAAATAAACTTTTAAATCCCGCATATCTCTATAAACATAAAACCCCTTAGCCCAGAACATAGTAGCAATAACAATGATTAATGCTACTACCACAAAAACACCTACTTTAAACGCATTTATACTTCTAGAAGCCATTTTACTTTTATTTTGTAATTTTTAAAATTTTATATTGTCTAATTCCATTCTGATTATTTACTTCAATAATATCATTAATTTTTTTCCCTAACAATGCTTTTCCAATCGGAGAAACAATGGAAATTTTATTTTGCTCAAAATCTGATTCTTCTGGAGATACCAGAGTATAGTCTGTTTCCCTTCCTGTCTGCAAATCTCTTATAGAAACAGTACAAAGTATATGTACTTCATCATCAGGCATAGATTTTTCGTCAATAACAATAACTCTTGAAAGAATATTTTCAAGCTTTGCAATTTTAATTTCAAGATGCGCTTGTTCTTCTCTTGCAGCATCATATTCTGCGTTCTCTGAAATATCACCATGAGCCCTTGCTTCTGCAATTTTATCTGCAACCTGTTTCCTTTTAAATGTTTTTAGCTCTCGTAGTTCATTTTCTAATTCTACAAGACGCTCACGCGTAATATATACATTTCCATTTTGTTCCATAATAGAGTTAATTAATTTTTAGAAACACTTTTATAATTCTTCAGTAAAACGAGGTGTCCTAATTTATCTCTTTTAGTTTTAAGATAATTTTCATTTTTAGGATTAGCAGGAATTTCAATCGGAACTCTTTCAACAACTTCTAAACCGTAACCTTTAAGTCCAATAATTTTTCTTGGATTATTTGTTAGTAATTTAATTTTTTTAATTCCTAAATCTCTCAAAATTTGTGCACCTATTCCATAATCCCTCAAGTCTGGTTTAAAGCCTAATTCTAAATTTGCCTCAACAGTATCTTTTCCTTTTTCTTGTAATTTATAAGCTTTAATCTTATTAATTAATCCAATTCCTCTCCCCTCCTGCCTCATATAAAGAATAACACCACTACCTACTTTTGAAATTATTTTCATCGATTCAATTAATTGGTCACGGCAATCACATCTCAAAGAGCCAAAAACATCTCCTGTCAGACATTCTGAATGAACTCTTACTAAAACAGGTTTAGAAGGTGATATTTTCCCTTTTATCAAAGCAATATGCTCAAATTTATCAACAAAAGATTCATAAACAATAAGATTAAAATCTCCAAATCTGCTTGGAAGATTTGCTTCAGCAATTCTTTTTACAAGTTTATCTTTTTTTATTCTATAATGAATTAAATCTTTTATTGTGATTATATCAAGTTTAAACTTTCGTGCAATTTTCATTAAATCTGGTAATCTTGCCATTTCACCATTCTCTTTAAGAATTTCGCATAATACACCAGCAGGATACAAACCAGCTAATTTTGCAAGATCAACAGCAGCTTCAGTATGTCCAGCACGTTTTAAAACTCCACCATTGACTGCTTTCAGTGGGAATATATGACCTGGTTTACACAAATCACTTACTTTCGTTTCTGGATTAATTAATGCTTTAATGGTTAAATTTCTATCATAGGCAGAAATACCTGTTGTAGTTCCAATCTTATAATCAACGCTAATCGTAAATGCAGTTTCTTGCAGAGCAGTGCTATTATTAGTCATCATATCAAGCTCTAATTCTTTCAATCTATTTTCTTCCATAGGAACACAAATTAGACCACCAGCATTTCGAATAAGAAAATTGACCAACTCTGGAGTAGATTTTTCAGCAGCAAAAATCATATCACCTTCATTTTCTCTATCCTCATCATCAACTACAATTACAATTTTTCCTTTCTTGAAACTGGCAATTGCATCTTCAATTTTAGAAAAACCTTTACTCTTCTCTTTCATCTAAACTTAAAAAGATAATTAAAATAAAATGTTATTTAAATATTACTAATTCTTCTTTTCTAATTCATCTGTTACACCAATAATAGTAGCAATAGAATTTTTTTCGAGTTTGACTTTAACATTATCAGCAATTTTTACAAGAACAGTTTTATCTTCCACACCTTCAACGGTTCCATGAATTCCACCAGCAGTTATAATCTTATCACCTTTCTTTACACCACTCAATAACTTTTGTCTTTCTTTTTGTCTTTTTTGCTGAGGTCTAATTATAAACAAGTAAAATACAAGAATTATAAGAATGAATGGCAGAAAACTCATAAGGGAGCTCATACCATCTTGTTGGGCGCCTTGCTGTTGTTGGCATTGTAAAAGAATGAAATTTAATAAATTCAATTTAACCATCCTTTCTATATTTTATTTTGAATTCATATAATTATTTAAAAATTCTTTTTTAAACTCTGCAAATTTATTTTGTTCTATAGAACATCTAATTCTATTCATAAATTCAAAGTAAAACTCAAGATTATGAATTGTAGCTAATCTCATAGCAAGGGGTTCATTAGTTGCGAACAAATGCCTCAAATATGATAAGCTGTGAATTTTAAGAACAGTAGAGTCAAAACCTACATCTATATGATCAAAATTATATTTATTTACAGAACTTTTAATATTTATTTCTCCATAAAAAGAATACAATCTACCATGTCTTGCATTTCTAGTGGGAATAACACAATCAAACATATCAATTCCCATTTCAACAACATTTAAAATATTTTCTGGTGTCCCAACACCCATAAGATATCTTGGCTTCTCAAAAGGTAAAATATCAGTGCAAAAATCCACAATTTCATACATAATTTCATTTTCTTCTCCAACAGCGAGACCACCAATTGCATTTCCATCAAAATCCAGTTCATTTAGAAATTCTATGCTCCTTTTTCTTAAATCTTTAAAAACAGAACCTTGATTTATGGAAAAAAGATATTGTTTACCTTCAAATTCACTTTTATTAAGCTTAAACCTTTCTAAACATCTCTTTTCCCAATCATGTGTTATATTCAATGCAGCTTCTGCATCCGATTTTGAAACAGGGAATTCAGAACATACATCAAGTGGCATAATAATATCTGACCCAATCACTCTCTGAATATCTATAATATCTTCAGGAGTAAAAAAATGAGTTGAACCATCTATATGAGAAGAAAATTTAATACCATCACCATTAAATTTCCTTAAGGATGCTAAACTGTATAATTGAAATCCACCACTATCAGTCAAAATTGAATAATTCCAATTAATAAATTTATGTAAACCACCTGCATTAGCTAGTATTTCAGTACCTGGTCTTAAATAAAGATGATAGGTATTTGCCAAAAATATTTTATATCCTATTGCTTCCAAATCAGAGTTAGAAACAGCTTTTATAGAACCTAAAGTACCTATCGGTAAAAATGCAGGTGTTGGAATTTCAGAATGGGAAGTAATAATTTTTCCCGTGCGAGCTTTCAAAGCAGCATTATGACAAAGAACTTGAAAAAAACTCATCTTACAGGTTCCCACTTTTTAGAGAATGACTTATTAAACAATAAAATCCAAAGTGCATTTATTGCCCATAAAAAAAACAACTTCAAATATCCATACTTTCTATACCTCCGTGGTGATTCATAAATCAAATCTTCTTTAGAGAAATATATTTTACCAATTTTTGATAATCTCCTATACATATCAAAATCTTCTCCCGCAACAAGATTTTCATTATATCCGTTAACTTTTTCAAATGCTTTTTTGCATATCACCTGACATTCACCTCTCGCCATACCAATTCTTAAAAAATTTAAAAATCTAACATATAAATTATAAATAGAGTGAAAAATTCTATCAGAAAGTTTACTTTCTTCCCTGAATACTTTTATTGGATAAGCAATAGCAACTACACCATCATTATTAATGATATTTTTCAATCTGTTAAACATTAAATCTAAATTGTTTGAATAAGTATCAGCGTTGAAAAAAACAAGTATTTCACCCTCAGCGTATTTTGCTCCAAGGTTTCTACCACTTGCAATATTTTGCTTTTTGCCACTCTCAGGAATTATTAATTTATCGTAGAAGGAATTAATTATTTTTAATGTATCATCAGTACTACCACCATCAGATAATATTACTTCAACATTATGCTTTTTTTTGAAATCATCCGTGAACTGTGATAAGACTCTTTTAATAAGTTTCTCTTCATTTAACAAAGGAATAATAACACTAATTCGAACATTTCTACTTAAGCTTTCAGCATTGCTTTCAAACCCTTTTTGTCTATCGTTCTTAATGCTTCTGTAGATATTCTCATTTTTATCCATCGTTTTTTCTCTTCATCCCATATCCTCTTATACTGAAGATTTGGGAGTTGTTTTCTTTTTGTTCTATTGTTAGCGTGAGAAACATTATTTCCTGTGAGATTCTTTTTACCTGTTATCTGACATTTTCTTGCCATATCATTCAAATTAAGGTTTATAAATATTAAATGTTGATTCGTAAATCTTTGTTTTTCTGTCTAGAAATTTATATGTACCTTTTGGTGTTTTTACTGCTTCTACCAGTCTGACACTTAATATTCTAGTTTCATTACCAGTAACAGGACATTTTGCAGTTAACTCTGTTTTCTTTGCTAATTTTGCTGCTTTATCTGCGAATGATTGTGCTTTGGCCATATGAATTATTTATTATTATTGTTTAAATATGAGTTTATTTCTATTCTAATTTTTTCATTAACATTCTTTTTGACCATTTCGACTGCTCTAAAAATCATATTTTTAATCGCAACTGAAGTGGATTTGCCATGACCAATAATCGCAACACCATTTACACCAAGTAGTGGTACACCACCGTAATTTTGATAATCAAACTCTTTTAAAATTTTTTTCAAAGTATTTCTGAACATACCCATCCATATCTTATTTTTAAAATTTCTGTTAGCGTATTCTTTAAATTTATATTTAAGTATTTCTATAACACTTTCAGCAAATTTAAGAATTATATTTCCCGTGTAACCATCACACACTGTTACATCAACTTTACCACTTAATATGTCGTCACCTTCAACATTACCAATGAAATTTATTTTTGAATTTTTTAGAATATCATATGCTTTAATCGTAATTTCATTACCTTTATTCTCTTCTTCACCAATATTTAGCAAACCAACTCTAGGATTAGGAATGTTACCGATATAATTCATATAAACACTACCCATAACAGCAAACTCCAATAGATGTCTTGACTTGCAATCTACTGATGCTCCAACATCAAACAACATAGAAAAACCACCCTTTAAACTTGGCATTGGAGATCCTATAGTAGGCCTGCTAATTCCTTCGATTTTTCCAAGAGATAATGTAGAATTAGCTAAAACTGCTCCTGTATTACCAGTACTTACGAACGCATCAGATTCACCTTTACTCTGCAATTCTAATCCAATTCTCATAGAAGATTTCGGTTTATTCTTATAACTATCAGAAGGTGAATCTTCCATTGTCACAATATCTTCAGCATTAAGAATATTGAAGTTATTTGAAAAACCATAATTCTTTAAATGTTTTTCAATCAACTTTCCATCTCCAACAAGAGTAATATCAAGAATATCAGATTTCTCTTTATAAGCAAGAATAGCACCTTCTATTTCATTAACAGGTGCAAAATTCCCACCCATAGCGTCTAAAGCAATCCGAATTTTATTATTATTCTCTTTCAATTTAATGCTAATTTATTATTATTTCCTTGGAATAATAACGCTTTTTTTATCATAATAACCACAAGAAGGACAAATTTGATGAGCTAATTTCATTTCTTTACAATTTGAACAAATAACCATTTGAGGTACGGATGCTTTGTAATGTGTTCGTCTTTTCCTGCTTCTAGCTTTTGAATGTCTTCTTTTCGGATTTGGCATAAAAAATAATTTTTATTTAATTTTTAAAAAATTCTGTAAATTAGTTTCATCTTTTTGTTCATTTCTTAAAAACATCGTATCTATTCTTCTATTACATAACAAACAAATACCATCTTTTTCATCAGGTACTTTCTTCATAGGAATAGATAAAAGAATATAATCTCTCACAGCTTCGGTAATATCTATTTCATAAGAATTTTTATCAATATAAAATACATCAGGTTCTTTATTATCCAGATTCATCAAATAATAATTATCATTCATTTTATATATTAATTCAAATGCTTTTGTAAATTTATATTGAAATGAATCCAGACACCTATCACATTCAAGCGACAAAATCCCATTAACAATAATATTTAAAATTATATTACTGCCTCTTTTTGTCAATTTAACATTTACATAAAAATTATCAATCAAATCATAAGCATCAATATCTATATCAACAAAATTCGCTGTGAAATTATAAAAGTAATCACCATCTCGCAAACCTGAGATTTTAATTTTCATTTTATTATAATAAATTGTAATTAAATTCTTATAATCCTATAAGTTTTGAATATGCTTCTGAATCAAGTAGGTTATCTAATTCTTCTTGATTAGAAGGTTCAATTTTTAAGATCCAACCTTCACCATAAGGGTCTTGGTTTAGAATTGCAGCATTATCTTTTATTTGGGAATTAATTTCAACAATCTTGCCAGAGATCGGGCTGAAAACTTCAGCAACTGTTTTTACCGCTTCTATTGACCCAACTACATCACCTTGCTTGACTTCACTACCAATAGAAACAGTAACATCCACAAAAATAATATCACCTAATTCATTTTGTGCATAATCTGTAATACCAACAATCCCAACTCCATTTTCTAATTTTACATATTCATGGTCCTTTGTGTATTTTAGACCTTCTATGACCTTCATTTTTGATAATTTTAATTTCTTAAAACTTTAAAAATAATAAATTTAACTTAGTTATTCAATTAAATTATTATAATTTATTTGTTTTCCAATTCTCTTTTCAATGCTTCTTTCTCAATTTCTAATTGCTTGATTTTTCTATCAATTGTATCAATTTCTTCGGGTAACGAGTCAATCTCAATTCTTAATTTTGATGCTGCTTCATCAATCAAATCAATAGCTTTGTCGGGTAAAAATCTGTCTGAAATATATCTGTTTGATAATTGAGCAGCAGCAACTATTGCAGAGTCTGTAATTCTTACTCCATGATGAATTTCATATTTCTCCTTTAGACCTCTTAAAATTGAGATAGTATCTTCAACATCAGGTTCTAAAATCATTACAGGCTGAAATCTTCTTTCTAATGCAGGATCTTTTTCTATGTATTTTCTATATTCATCAATAGTTGTAGCACCAATGCATCTTAAATCCCCTCTTGCTAAAGCAGGTTTCAACAAATTCGAAGCATCCATAGAACCAGGAGTAGCACCCGCTCCAACAACAGTATGCAATTCATCTATAAAAAGTATAATTTTTCCCTCAGATTCCTGAATTTCTTTTAGAACTGATTTAAGTCTCTCTTCAAACTGACCTCTGTACTGTGCACCCGCTATTAAAGCACCCATATCAAGAGCAATTATTACCTTATCTTTCAAACTTTCAGGAACGTCACCTTGAACAATTCTTATTGCAATTCCCTCAGCAATCGCGGTTTTTCCAACACCTGGTTCACCTATAAGTACTGGATTATTTTTAGTTCTTCTAGAAAGAACCTGTAAAACTCGTCTAATTTCCTCTTCTCTACCTATAACAGGATCAAGTTTTCCCCTTGCAGCAAGTTCGTTTAGGTTTCTTCCATATCGCTCTAAAGCTCTAAAAGTATCTTCAGGGTTTTGTCCAGTAACTCTACCAGAACCTCTTACATCCTTCAAGACAAGAAGTATTCTATCTTTGGTTACCCCAAATCTATTAAGTAATTGTTTTAATTGTGTATTACCATAGGTTGCTAATGCTATAAGTAGATGCTCCACTGATATATAATCATCTCTCATATATCCTGCTTCCTTTTGAGCACCTTCAAGAACATCATTTAAATCTTTTGAAATAGATTGTGAAATATCACCAGAAACTTTAGGATAGCTATTGATAATTTCCTTATTTTTACTTTCGATTTGTGAAATTGGTATATCAAGCTTTTGCAATATTGAAATAGCAATTCCTTCTCTATCCTGCAGGAGTGCTGCAAATAGATGTTCTGGTTGAATTATCTGATTAGAATATTCACTTGCAATTTGCTGAGACGTTTGTAAAGCTTCTTGTGATTTTAATGTGAATTTATTAATATCAAGTGGCATATTATTTTCTTATTCTCATCAAAACTAACTAGTATATATTTCTTTTTCAATTACAAGTTAGTTATCCATTTATTATATTAATAAAAATTATGGTTTTACAATGGATACCCCTCTAAGTACCTTAATTTTAACTTATAACAGTTCTCATACATTAGATAAATGTCTTAAAAGTGTATCTTGGACAGATGAAATAGTAATAATAGATTCATATAGTACGGATTCTACATTAGAAATAGCAAGAAAATATAATTGTAAAATATATCAAATAGAGAGAAAAAGGTGGCCAGAATTAATTTCATTTGCACTTCCAAAAATATCAAATGATTGGATATTATTTATCGATTCTGACGAGGAATTATCAAAAGAACTTCAAGAAGAGATAAAAGAGATATTTAAAACTGGAAATATTAATAATGGTGGCTATGAAATTGAACGACAAGTTTACTTTATTGGTAAATGGATTAATTATGGAGAATGGAATAGAGATTTTCAGTATAGACTATTAAACAAAAATTATGTTGAAATCAGTAATTTAGAGATACATGGTACCTTTTTACCAAAATCGAATACTACAAAATTAAAGAACAAAATTTATCACTACACATATAGAAATATTTTTGATTTTGTAGAAAGAATTAACTGGTACAGTACTCTTGATATAACCGTAAAACTTGAAAAAAATCCCGATAAAAAAGTAAAATGGTATAACCTTATTTTCAATCCCTTATGTGATTTTCTAAAAGTCTATATTTCCAAAAAAGGATTCAAAGATGGTATTCATGGTTTTATACTTGCTGTATTTTCATCAATGCATAAATTTTGTACATATGCAAAATTATGGGAATACATTTACTGCAAAAAAAACAACCTTGAATTACCACCAAAGAATTACAAAGATCTAGTTAACTTAATAAGAAAAAATTAGAATTGATATCAGCATTAGTAATTTGTAAAAATGAACAGAAAATTATAAGAAATTGCCTTGAAAGTATTAAGTGGGCAGATGAAATAATTATAATTGATTCCTTTAGTACAGATGATACTATAAAAATTTGTAGTGAATATACAAGTAAAATTTACCAGAAAAATTGGGAAGGATTTGCAAACCAAAAATTTTTTGGTGTATCAAAATGCAATGGTGAATGGATTTTTTCAATAGATGCAGATGAAGTTTGCACAGAACCACTTAAAAATGAAATATTAAATAAATTAAATGATATAAATCATCTATACGATGGATTTTTAATACCAAGAAGAAATTATTTCAAGAACCACAGACTTAAATTTGGTGGAAGTTATCCTGACTACCAGCTCAGGTTATTTAAAAAGGATAAAGTAAGAATAAATAACAGATTGGTGCACGAGAGTTTTATAATTGATGGTAAAATATCCAAACTTGAAAATCACATTGACCATTATCCATACAAAACTTTTAGGGAGTATTTAGATAAAATAAATTATTACTCAACTCTATCAGCAGAAGAAAAATACAAAAGTTTAAAAAAGAGCAATATATTTTTAATAATTTTTAGACCAATATTTGAGTTTAAAAAAAATTATTTATTCCAACTTGGATTCTTAGATGGGATAGCAGGTTTTTATAAAGCTCTTTTTCATTTTTTAACAAAACTCTTTACTGAAATCAAATTATGGGAATTACATCATAATTCAGAACAAGACAAATGAAAATATATAAAAGACTACTAAAATACTTAAAGAAATATAAAGCAAGATTAGCAACCTCTATTTTTTTCTCGATTCTATATTCAATATTAAGTGGTATTGCAGCATATTTAACAATACCCTTATTAAGGACATTATTTATGAACAGTAGCAGTCCTGTCGAATTAACCCAATCTAATATATCAAATTTTTTTAAAAGCATTCAATATCATTTTGAAAATTTTATTATGCAAGGTGGAAAAGAATTTGCAATTTTGAAAATATGTATAGTTATGGTAATTGCTTATAGCTTAAAAAATTTAACGGGTTATATACATTCAATATTAGTACTGTATGTAGAAAAAGGTATAATGAGAGATATAAGAAATCAGTTATATGAAAAAATAAATTCATTCCCGATAAAATATTTCACTGAACAACGGACGGGGCATTTAATGTCTATAATGACAAGTGATGTTTCCAATGTACAATCAGCAATAGCAGCAACATTTTATGATTTGATGAAAGACCCATTGTTGATTATCATTTATATGATATTATCTTTTTTAATAAGTGTAGAAATGTCATTAATTGCATTCATTGTTTTTCCCCTAAGTGTATTTATTATATCAAGAATGGGAGCTTCATTGAGAAGAAGGAGTATGCGAGTTCAAAATAAAATTTCGGACATAATGTCTATAGTATCCGAAACAATTTATGCTGCAAAAATAATAAGAGCATTTAACGCAGAAAACTATAAGAATAAAAATTTTCGACAGGAATCAGAAAGACATTTCAACCTAACCAAAAAGGTATATAAACTAAGTGAATTAGTTTCACCTTTAACTGAAATATTAACAATAATTGCTGGTGCATTCATCGTTTGGTTTGGTGGAAGACAAATATTAATAAATAATGCATTAAAACCAGAAGAATTTTTTGGATTTCTATTTATTCTATTTCAAATGGTAACTCCTATAAAACATTTGGGAACTGTAAGTAATAGAATTCAAGAATCTTCAGCTTCAGGAGAAAGAATATTTTCTATACTTGATGCAGAAGTTGAAATTGAAGATGATAGAGATGCAATAGATTTAGAGGAATTCAAAAATCAAATTGAAGTTAAAAATGTTTCTTTTTCATATGACGGGAATAAGGAAGTATTGAAGAATGTAACTTGTATAATAAAGAAATCTGAATTAATAGCACTTGTAGGACCATCAGGAGCAGGTAAAACAACTATGGTGGATTTGATAGCAAGGTTTTATGATGTTAGTTCGGGAGAGATTCTGATTGATGGTATAAATATAAAAAAAATAAAAATTAAATCTTTAAGAAAATTAATTGCAATAGTTCCACAAGAGATTATTTTATTTAATGATACAATAAGGAATAACATACTTTTTGGATTAGAAGATGTAAGTGAAGAAACTTTAATACAAATAACAAAATATGCAAATGCATACGATTTCATAATGCAAATGTCTGAAGGTTTCGATACCAATGTCGGAGAACGAGGGATAAAATTATCAGGAGGACAAAAACAAAGAATAGCAATTGCAAGGGCACTTTTAAGAAATCCACAAATATTGATTTTAGATGAAGCAACCTCATCTCTTGATTCAGAATCCGAAAGTTTGGTTCAAGATGCACTTGATAAGCTAATGGCAAATAGAACTTCGATTGTTATTGCTCATAGATTATCCACAATATTAAATGCAGACAAGATATTGGTTTTTGATGAAGGCAAAATTATACAAACAGGAAAGCATTCCGATTTAATCAAAATAAAAAGTGGTCTATACAGAAAACTTTATGATATGCAGTTTAAAAATGAAATTAAATAAATGATAATAGATAGCAAGTTTCTAAAAAAAATAAATTCCATAATATTATTTTTTCTTTTCATCCATTTAACAGCAGTTAGTGTTTCAATTGCTCTTGCTTCAATTTCATTTGGAATATGGGGGGGATTATGGATTGTTGAATTATTAATAAGGAAAAAATTTTTTATAGATAAACGTGTAAATAAGATTTTACTTCTACCGAATATATTTTTAATTATATATATAGTTTCTGAAATTTTATCAAGAATATTTGCTGTAATTCCAGAAGGAGCACTAATAGATTTGAAAAGGTTACTTTTATTTGCAGTATTTTTTGTAGCAATAGAAAAATTTGATGATTCAGCAGATTTACTGAAGTTTTTCTATATAATGATAATTTTTTATTCCTTATTATCAACATTCGAGATACTAAAATTTTTCTTTGAAATTATTTTTGGATATAAAACACTCGACACTTCTTCTAATAGGTTGGGATATTTCACTCATCCAATTACCACTGGAGAACTTAAAATGCTGATATTTCTAACTGCATTTCCCTTATTATTTGCCAGTGTAGAACTGGGGGCTAGGATAAGATATTTAATTCTATTTTTATTGATCCCAATTTTTATTTCTATGATATTAACTTTTTCGAGAAACGTTATTTTTGCGGTTGTAATTTGCCTATTCTTTTTCACACTATTGCAAAGTAGAAAGGTATTCTTAATTCTTATTTTAGTTTTTATTGGTATATGGTTCATATCACCTAATGAAGTTAAGGATAGGTATAAATCAATTTTCGATGCAAATCACATAAGCAACAAAGCTAGAATAGTAATGTGGGAAACGGGATTAAAGATTTTCAAGGATTACCCAATACTCGGTACTGGTGATAACGAATTTAGGGAAATCTATAAAAGGTACAAAAAAATAGAATACGAAGCTGAGGGTTCTCATCTGCACAATAACTTTTTAATGATACTTGTTACAACAGGAGTAATCGGATTCACAGGGTTTATAGGGTTTATGGTTTCACTTCTTATACGACAAATAGAAATTTATAAAAAAACAAAAAGAGATATTCATAAGAAAATCATACTTGGTTCTATATTAGCATTAATTTCTTTAAATTTATCAGGATTATTTGAGTGTAACTTCACAGACTGGGAAGTAGCATCAATTTTTTTATTCAATATTTCATTTCCTTTTATTATTTTCAAAACTGAAAAAAAATAAAGAAAATATGGATAAAGATAAATTATCGCAACTTTTTTTCACATTAGTATCAAATTATCAATTACAAACAATGGTAATGCTTGGCAAATTGACAAACCCGGGGACAGACAAAATAGAAAAAAACTTAGAACTTGCTGAATATTTTATTGACACTCTCGAAATGATATCTGAAAAAACCAAAGGAAATTTAAGTGAAGATGAACAAAGATTTCTGAATGAAACTCTAACAAATTTAAGATTAAATTATATTGAAGAAAAAGAGAAACCACCTGTTAACCAAAAAGAAGAAAACTTATCTTCTGAAACTCCTAAACAAGAATAAATGATTTACGGCATCACAGGTAATAAGAACAAAGAAAATATTTCATTAGTACTGAATCAAATTGTTTTACATTTAACCGAATTGAATGTTGATTTCTATATTGATGAAACTCTAAAAGAACACATAGACATATCAAAATTTAAAGAAAGAATTATATCATTAAATAAAATTGTAGAGAGTTGTAACATTCTTTTATCATTAGGGGGAGATGGTACTTTTTTAAATACAGCAAGACTAATAAAAAATTCCAATATACCTATATTAGGAGTAAATCTTGGAGCACTTGGGTTTATGGCTGAAGTTGGACCCAAAGAGATAAATAATTTCATAAGTAATATTGAAAAGGGAAAATACAAAATTATTGATTTCTGTGTTATTTCTGCAGAGTTAGAAAACAATAAATTCCTTTATGGAATAAATGAAATAGTAATAGATAAGAGTAACTCTATTAGAGTAATAGAAATTGAAATAAGTTATAATAATGAAAAAGTAGTAAATTTTTTAGGTGATGGTGTAATAGTTTCAACCCCTACTGGTTCTACAGGTTATTCATTATCCGCAGGCGGACCAATAATTTGTCCGTACAGTAATGTTCTCTTAATCACACCTATCTGTCCACATACATTGAATTTTAGACCAATAGTAGTACCCGATGACGGCTTAATTTTTATTAAAGCAGTAAGCAAAGAAAATATTAGGATAACATCAGACGGTCATACATCAGTATTTTTTGATAAAGATACAGTAATTAAAATAAAAAGAGCTGATTATACAATAAAAGTGATAAAAAGGATAAACAAAACATACTTTCAGACTCTAAATAATAAATTACTCTGGGGAGAAGATATCAGGAAAAAATAGGACTAATAGGGAATGCCGTCAGAAGAGGGAGCTTTCGTCTTTCCAATAATTCCAATTAAAACCAGAATAGTAATAAGGTATGGTAACATTTGAATAATTTGCGAAGGGATGAAAGACTGTGTGATTTGTAAAGTTATTTCGAGAGATTCAAAAAAAGAAAACATTAAGCAAACAAAGAAAATATTAGTTGGTTTCCATTTACCAATAATCATAGCAGCAAGCGCAATAAATCCTCTACCAGCAACCATCCCTTGACTATAAGTATTTTGAGAGGAAGCAATCCATATACCACCCAAAGCAGATAAGAAACCACTGATTAAAATTCCATACAGTTTATATAATCTAATTCTTACTCCTAATGATTCACCAGCTTCAGGATTCTCACCTGCTGAGCGCAACCTCAATCCAAATTTAGTTTTGAAAAGAATCTCATTGGAAAGAAAAACAAGTAAAAAAGAAAATAAAATAATAAAATCACCGAATACATTACCAACTAATTTTATTTCCGAAATGATAGGTAATTTAGGTAAGCTAACGAAGCGGGGTGTATTGCTTGAACTATGAAATAAAAAAATGAGTAAAAAGTTTGACAGACCAGCGAATAATAAATTAAACCCAACTCCTATTACTATTTGATTTAATTTAAGCTTTACAGTAAAGAATGCAAAAAACAAAGCAAATAATAAAGCAAATATGATTGTAAAAATAGCAGAAGCAATACTATTATTTAAATAAATTGCAAACATTGCATACATAAAAGCAGAAATAATCATAAAACCTTCAATAGCAATATTGATAACTCCACCTCTTTCTGAAAAATTTGCTGCGGAAGCCCCTAAATAATAGGGTGTAAAAAGTCTCAATACCTGAGCTATGAATGATAGGTTCAATATACTAAATATGAAATCCATAATCTAAACTTTTTCAAAATAGAAATTTACAATCTTATCTATAGAAATAATTGATAAAATGACAATACCTTGAATGACAAACATAATTTCTTTTGGAACAATCGTATTAATTGCGAGTCCTCCAAAATCAAGTAATCCAAAAAGTAAAGCGGAAAAAATAACTCCAATAGGATTATTTTTCGCAAGCAAGGCAACAGCAATAGCGGTAAATCCAATATTATTAGAAAAACCAAATTCATAATAACCTTTGTAACCAAAAACAAAATTCAATCCAACCAATGAAGTAATTCCAGCACCAATAAGAAAAGTTATTAATGAATACCTATTAACCTTAATTAGCATAAATTTAGATGCCGTCTCATTATAACCAATGGCTCGAACTTTATATCCGAATTTAGTTTTATAAATTACAAAATAAGAAACTACCGCAACAATAATTGCAAATATAAAACTGTAGTTAAAGGACGAACCATCAAAGTAGTTATATAAATCAGAAAACTTTGGTAACATCAGTGCTTCAGGTAATTTTTCAGTTCTAACGGTTTCTTTAACAGCAAAAAAGTTTATCAAAAGGTAATTAATTAAAGCTAAAACAATGAAATTGAGCATTATAGTTGTAATTACTTCGCTAACCCCTTTTCTAATTTTAATAATTGCAGGTATCAAACCAAGTGATGCACTAACAATAAAACCAACGAGTAATGAAAAAATTATATTGATAATAACAGGTAATGGAGAAAAATAATATGCAGCAAGAGCCATAGTAAAAGTACCTGCATTTAGTTGTCCTTCCGCACCAATATTAAAAAGTGAAGCATGGAAACAAAATGATAACCCAACCCCCAAAAATATTAATGGAGTCGCTTTAAAAAGTGTTTGTCCAAGTCCATATCCACTTGTAAAAACTTCAAAGAAAATAATACTAAAAATCTCCAATGGATTTTTCCCTACTAAAAGTAAAATTAATGAAGTTGTAATAAAGGTAACTAAAATAGATAAAGTAATTGTTATAATATTTTGTAATAATTTTGACCTCATTTAACAACTCCCATCATTAATTCTCCAATATTTTCAAGTAATGATGTTCTATCAGATTCAAGCTTCTCTTTTAACTCCGAAAATAAAAAGACTTTTAGGAAAGTACCCTTATAAATAATCGCTAATTCATCTGAAAGACTTAATAATTCATCTAAGTCAGAGGATATAAGAATTATAGCTTTACCCTTATTCCTTTCAGATATAATTTCATTATGTATAATATCCCGTGCTCTTAAATCAACGCCTCTGGTTGGATGAGAAAATATAAGAATATTATGATTAAGCATAATTTCTCTTGCAACTATTGCTTTCTGTTGGTTACCACCAGAGAGATACTTTACTTTGCAACCTGAATACGGAACACTTATATCAAATCTTTTAATAAATTTTAGCTCGATATTTTTCAAAATATTTTTAAATGCAAATCTCAAATTTTTCTCCCTTAGGAAATAATTTTCAGAAATACTCATCTCACCAATCATACCCTTTTTAGTTCTATCATCAGGTACAATAGCTGGAACTAACTTTTCAGGATAAATTTCTCCTTTAAATTTCTTATTTAATCCAATTAAAACCTCTATTAATTCATTTTGCCCATTCCCTTCTACTCCACAAATTCCAAATACACTGTGTTTTTTAAGAGCAAAATTTAGATTATTTAATTTTATTATTCCATTCTCAATAAGAGAAAGATTTTTAACGGTAATATAATCCTTAAACAAAGCTTGCCCATTATCAATTTTATTTCTTACAGGTATATCCTCGATATCTCCAATTATTAGTCTGCTTAATTCTGATATATCAATTTTCTCTTTATCAGTTTCGTATACTAATTTCCCTTTCCGCAAAACCGAAACCTTATCAGAAATTTCTTTTACTTCATTAAGCTTATGAGTAATCAATATTATTGTTTTCCCTTCTGCCTTAAAATTATTGAGAATCTTAAAAAAACCTTTCAACTCAATGGGAGTGAGAACAGCGGTAGGTTCGTCCAGGATTAATATTTCAGAGTTTCTGTATAATAATTTTAATAGTTCTACCTTTTGCTTTTCACTAATACTTAACTTGTAGACTAATTCATCAGGGTTTAAATCTAAATCGTATTTTCGAATCAATTCAGTAATTGTAACTCTAGATTTCTCAAAATCTAGTTTATAACCTTTAGATAATTCAGCTCCTAAAATAACATTTTCAAGAATAGTAAAATCTTCGATAAGCATAAAATGTTGATGCAACATTCCTATTTTTAAATTAATTGCATCGTGAGAATTTCTGAAATTGACTCTTTCTCCTCTTATGTAAATTTCTCCTTGATCCTGTTTGTATATCCCAAAAAGTATTTTCATTAAAGTACTTTTTCCTGCACCATTTTCCCCGATAATGCAATGAATTTTATTTTGTTCAATGCTAAGAGTTATATCATCATTAGCTAAAATAGTACCGAATCTTTTTGAAATATTTTTTAGCTCTACTATTTTCAAATATTGAAATTGTAAATTAATTAATATCTTGGATGAAAAGTTTTATGAACTTCAATCAAATAATCTTTGGTAATATGTGTATAAATTTGTGTTGTTGAAATATCAGAATGCCCTAATAATTCCTGTATGACTCTAATATCAGCACCTCCTTCAAGCAAATGAGTAGCAAAAGAATGCCTTAAAGTATGCGGGTGAACTTTCTTTTTAATGTTAGCAAGTTTAGCGTATTTATCTACTATCAGCCATATAGCCATTCTTGTCATTTGAAAACCTCTTGCATTAAGAAAAACAAAACTTTTGGATTTGCTATTAGCTAAAAATGGTCTACTTTCAAGTAAGTATTTTCCCAGCCATTTATGTGCTATCTTACCGATTGGTATAATCCTTTCCTTTCTGCCTTTCCCAAAAATATTTAAAAAAGATTCTTCAAAGTTTATATTACCTAATTCAAGATTGATAACCTCACTAACTCTAAGCCCAGAAGAATACATTATTTCTAAAATTGCTTTATCTCGTAACCCTGTTTTAGTCGATACATCAGGTTTACTTAATAACAATTCAACCTCTACATAAGTTAATACTTCGGGTAACTTCCTTGATATTTTAGGGGATTCAATATTTTCGGTTGGATTATGATCTATCAATTGTTCACTTTCAAGGAACTTGAAAAAATTTCTAAAAGAAGAAATATATCTGCTAATGGATTTTTCAGATAAAATATTTTCCTCTTTATTCTCACCACTCTGAATAAAATTTAAAAAAGATAGTATTACCTGTTCATCAATTTGTGATACTAAACTAATTTTCTTCTCATCTCTCAAATAAGAAAATAACTTATTAATATCAAAACAGTATGAATTTATAGAATTTTCCGATAAATTTTTTTCTGTGCGAAGGAAAATTTTATATAATTCTAATTTTGCACTAAGATCATCCATTATTTATATATATAATCCGAGAATTTTTTGCTAAAATTTTATTCATCAGTTTTTTCTTCGGGATATTTAATTCGCTGATGATGTATTCCAACAAGTATTTTGAGAAATGCTAATTTAATTTTTGATAAATCTTTCAATGTCAATTCACACTCATCAAGTTCACCTTCTATGAATCTCTTTTTAATTATCTCATCAATCTTATCTTCAAGTTTACCTGGGGTTGGTTCTTCTATTGTACGAGTTGCTGCTTCAATAGTATCAGCAAGCATTACAATACCAGTTTCCTTTGTCTGTGGTTTTGGACCAGGATACCTATATATATAATCAGAAATGTCTTCTTTTTCTTCATCAACAACATTTTTTGCTTTCTGGTAGAAATATGAAACTAATGTAGTACCATGATGCATTGGTATAAAATCGATCACCTCTTGTGGTAATTTATATTCTTTAGCAAGTTCAATACCTTCTTTTACATGTGAAATAATAACCTTTGCACTTATTGTTGGGTTTAATTTTTCATGTTTACTTTTTTTATCAATTTGATTTTCCACATAATATTCAGGTTTGAGTATTTTACCAATATCATGATAATAACATCCAACCCTTGTTAAAATTCTATTTGCACCAATAGCTTCAGCAGCAGCTTCAGCAAGATTTGCCATTATCACACTGTGATGGAAAGTACCTGGTGCAACAGTAGATAATTTTTTAAGTAAAGGATGATTAAAGTCTGCTAATTCAAGTAATGTTAGATCAGTTGTAATTTTAAATGTTCTTTCATAAAATATTAAAAGGCCATAAGCAATAATTGGAGACATTACAGAATTTATAATAGCAAAAATTAAATCTGTAAAGATATTGCTTTCAGTTTGGATTTTATCCATCCCAAGAGCAATAATAGATAGTGAATATCCAATGAAAATAAATATTGCTGAGCGGAAAATCTGAGAACGATTTTTAATATCTCTAACACTAAAAATTGCTAATACAGAACCGCAGTAAGCAATAAATCCAGTTGAAAAATCACCACCTCTTATTGAAGCAGTTATCATAATAATAACCATCTGAACAAAAAATGCTAACCTGGAGTCAAAAAGAATTGTTAGAAGTATAGCGGAAACAGGAAGAAATATAAGGAGTTCGATAGGAAAATCAATTTTAATTTGTATACTAATGTAAGCAAAAAATGATTCAAGAAAAATTAGAGATAAAATCAAAGTAATTTTAGAATTGTCCGAAAATACTCTTTTACGAATTATAGTTAAGAAAATAGTGAGAATAGATAGAAAGAGCACACTCATTAAAATTTTTCCTACATATTGTTTAAGAATATCCTGAACCCCTAAATTTTCCAATCTAATCTTTTTATATGAATCTAACTTCAATTTTGTCAATTTATTAATCGGGTCATGTTTGCTAATTATTCTTTCATTCTCAAGAACAATACCAACAGTTTTTGGAATTTGAGCTATCTTGCTCTGGATTTCGAGTTCTGTTAATGCTTTATCAAAATAAAGATTTTCCTTAATAAAAATATCCCTTAATCTTAAAACGAAATTCTTAACTTGCTCATCAACTACAAAAGGAAGAATATTTCTATCAAAAGATGCCCTTGCTTCCTCAATATCAATTACTTTGTCTAAACTCTCTATATTGTAATATTTTTGATTATGCTTTTTAATTGAAATTTCTTTTGAAGAAATTGTATCTTTTTTAGCATTAATTATTTTTTTGGAAGAAATATCTATTAAATTTGTTTTAAGATTACCTATAAAATCTGTAAAATTAACAGATATAAAATTAGTGGTATTTTGTCTGTAAGTAATGAATAACTTCTCCAGTTCTACTCCTGCTATAAACACATCAGAAACATATACACCTTTTTGAAAAATTGTATCCTCATTTAAGGGCTTTGTTTTTTTTATTCTTTTATTTAAATCCTGTAATAAAGTCTGAAATTGTTGAAAGAAATTATTTATCTTATCCTTATTATTTAATTCAACAGTAGAATCAATAAAAATGGGCTTGGTACTTTTAATTACCTCTCTTTTCTCATTCTCATATTGCTGATTATCTTTATAAATAGGGAAAGTAAATGGTGCTATTAAATCCTGTTTTGTCCAAATATTTCCTTCTTCATATTCAAATTCAACATCTGAATATTTAGGTAAGAGTAATGATATTATAATAATAAAAACTACCCCTAATGCAATTTTTATTTGAATACTTTTATTAAAATTAAACTTGGATTTTGATGAGAATATATCCGATATTTTATTGTTTTCGCCCGTGGTACTTCAAAATTTGAATATTTATTATATTTCGTACTTAGTTGAATAAGTCACTTTTCTATCAAGAATAAATTCATCGTAAATTTTATTAGTGAGATTATAGACATCATCAGTTTGGTTATCTTCAAGCGAATCAAATTGCTCTTCATTCTCACAAATAAAAATTTCTGAGAATGTGTTTGGATATTTTTTTTCTTCAAATACAAAATATTGACAGGGATAATTATTTCTAATAATTTCCCTCATTTCTTGAATAGCGTTCAAGTATTCTTCCCTTTTTTCAGGGATAACTTTATATTTAATTTCGAACAAAATTTTAGACATAAATTCAAATTAATTTCAATTCAATATAAAAAAGGAAAAACATAAAAAAAAGTTATTCTTATAAATTTAAGTATGAATTTAAAAATACATTTTTTTGTTTTAAATTAAGATAATTTCAAGATTATTTACTATATTAAATATTAATAATTTGAATATAAGAAAACCAAACAAACTGATTTCAGAAAAAAGCCCGTATCTTTTACAACATGCATTTAATCCTGTAAATTGGTATCCTTGGGGAGAAGAAGCATTTGAAGAAGCAAGAAAACAAAACAAACCAATATTTCTTTCAATTGGTTACTCATCATGTTATTGGTGCCATGTTATGGCAAGAGAATCTTTCGAGAATGAAGAGATAGCAAATATGATGAATAACTATTTTATTAACATCAAAGTAGATAGAGAAGAATATCCAGAAGTAGATAAGATATATATGATTGCACTCCAATCAATGCTTGGATATGGTGGTTGGCCGTTGAACATATTCCTGAATCACAGTTTAAAACCTTTTTATGGTTTTACTTATTTACCTCCAAAAGCAAAATACGGAAGAAGTGGATTAGAGGATGTTTTTAACCAAGTTCATAATTTATGGCAAACAAAACAGAAAGATATTAATGACAGTGCAGACAAAATCTTTCAGTTACTAAAAAATAAAACAGAACACCAAAGGACTTCAAATGAAAAAGTAAATTACGAAAAAATAATACAAGAGTGTTTTGAATCCGCAAAAAGATATTACGATTACGAATATGGTGGATTTGGCACTTCAAACAAATTCCCAAGACCATCATTTCTAAATTTTCTATTGAAATATTATTATTTTTATAAAGACAAAGAAGCACTTGACATTACAACCCATACTTTAAAAGCAATGTATAATGGAGGCATATTTGACCATTTAGAAGGTGGTTTCCATAGATATAGTGTGGATAGATTTTGGCGTGTTCCTCATTTTGAAAAAATGTTATATGACCAAGCGCAATTAATTATCATCTATATAGATGCATACAAAATTACAAACGAAAATTTATTTTTAGATGTCGCAATAAAGACTTCTGAGTATGTACTAAAAAAGTTATATAGTGAAGAAGGTGGATTCTTTTCCTCAGAAGATGCAGAAAGCATAAACGATAAAGGGATTAAACAAGAAGGCTATTACTATTTATGGAAATTTAATGATTTAGAAAATATACTTAATAAAGAAGAATTAAAATTATTCTCATATATTTATGGAATTAAGTATGAAGGGAATACAATACCTGAATACCATCATGGTTTTGAAAATTTCAATGTACTTTATATTGATAATGATATTTTTGATGCTGCAAAAAATTTTTCCCTAACGACAGAAGATGCTATTAAAATTTTGAAATCTGCAAAAGACAAATTAATAGCAGAAAGAAAAAAACGTATACCTCCTGAAGTCGATACTAAAATAATTACGAGCTGGAATGGAATGATGATTAATGCAATAGTTGAATTATATAAAATAACATCAGAATCAAAATATTTAGATACTGCCGAAAGATCAGTGAGATTTATCTTTTCAAAACTATATGACTTATCTGAGAACAAATTATACCACAGTTACAAAGACGAAGTAAAAATTAACGAAGGTAATCTTGATGATTATGCACATTTGATAAATGCTTTAATAAGTTTATATCAATCAACTTATAAAACAGAATACTTAATAAAAGCACAAAATTTATTTAAAAGAACATTAGAACTATTTTATGATGATAATTCTGGTGGGTTTTGGGACACATCCAAAGACAAAGACAATCTAATACTCAAAATAAAAGATATCACTGATACTTCTGAGCCATCTTCTAATTCTATAATGTTAGAACTTCTAATAAAAATGAAAATATTTGATGAAGAATTTTCATACGACGAAAAGGTCACAAAATCAATTGAAAGTTTTATAAATACAATAGAAGATTCACCATATTCACATCCACAAATAATAACGGTATTATTGTTATTAATAAAAGGTGGTTTAGAAATTATTTTCTCAAAAGACATAAAACAAGATTTTCTGAAAGAATCACAAACTTACCTTAATAAAAAATTCATACCTTTTTATACTACTTTTTTAATAAATGAAGAATTGATAAATAAGTATAAGGTGTTTGAAAATTATAACATAGAAGGTAATAAGATTTTTCTATGCAAAAATTTTAAATGTGATAAGCCTTTAACACATATTGATGAATTAAAAAACTCTATAGAGAAAATTTAACTTGTAGCATTATGGTTTTAACACTCCTGAATATTCTGCATATGCATTGGGGGTTTCATGAATTCTAACAGTAAGATTTTTTATATTTGATAAATTACTTTCTAAAATCTTTTTTTTGATTCTTTCGAATAAATCCTTACATATATTTTCGACTGTTGCAAAATATTTTACAACTGTATATTTTAAATTCATCCTTTTTAGGAATTCAATTAACTCTTTATCATCCTCTGAACATAAAAAAGAATGATCAAGCTCTTCTATAATTGGTTTAATTAATAAACTTAAATCACTGAAATCTATAATCATACCTGTTTCCATGGGCTCACCTTCCAGCTCAACAAACATTCTATAAGAGTGACCGTGAACATTTCTACATGGCCCCTGATGTAATGGTAATCTATGTCCCATTTCCCACCTAAATTCTTTTGATATCTTCATAATTAAATTTTAATTTTTAAATTTAATTCTTGCATCTAAAATCTTACATCTATCTCTCTCATAACTAACAATGAAAGGATTAAAATCTATTTCAATAAATTCAGGAAAATCACAAACAAAACTCGACAGCCTTAAAATATTTTCTTTAATGAACTCTTTGTCTACTGGTTTTTTCCCTCTTATACCAGAAAGAATTTTATTTCCTTTAATTGAGTTAATCATAAGTTCAGCATCTCTAACTGACACAGGTGCAATTCTAAATGAAGTATCTTTATAAACTTCAACAAAAATTCCACCCATCCCAAACATAATCAAATGCCCCGCAGATTCATCTTTAAAGGATCCAAGAATAGTCTCAACATCTCCTTTGAAAAATGGTTGCATTAAAAATCCAATAAAACCTTTATCCAGTTCTTTCTCTTTTAATCTTGATAGTATAAGGTTTTCTGCTTGTACCAGTTCTTCTATATTTTTAATATCTGTTATTACAGCTCCAACTTCAGTTTTATGTACTAATCCTTTTGCTTCCGCTTTTATTACTAATGGAAATCCAATTTCTTCTGCGATAGAAACTGATTCCTGTAGATCCTTTGCCAGTTTTGTCTGTATAACTGGAAAACCATAAGTTTCTAAAATTTTAAATGTGGTTTCTGAATCCAGATAATATTCACCTTTCTTAAGCACATTCACTAACTTCGAAGTCTTGATTTTATTTTCATCAAATTTCTTGTATCTACTTGTTTCTAACTCTTTCCACAATTTGTATTGATACATTCTGCCAATACACCTTGCAGCAGATTCAGCACTATTCAATATTGGTGGATGGTTATAATCCAATTTACTTAATTTAGGAATATTGTAATCTTGAGACATGAGAACTAAAATAGATGTTTTCTTCGAAACTTTAGTTGCATCACTAATTGCTTTTGCAATTTCAAGAGTATCTAACATTAATGGAGGCCCAAGAATAATGATAAGTGAATCAATATTATCATCTTTCAACATAAGTTCAGTTGCTTTCGCATACATTTCTGCAGTTGCAGGGGGTAGTAAATCAACAGGATTATTCAAAGCAGCTTCTTCAGGAGCAAATTCTTTTAATTTATTTATTGTCGCATTTGTCAAGGGTGGTAATGTTAAACCCCATTTATCCGCTTCGTCTGCTGTTAAAATCGCAGGTCCACCAGCATTAGTTAGAATTCCAAGTCTATTTCCGAAAGGTAAACTCACTCTATCAAAACACTTAGCAAGGTCAAACATTTCTTCAACTGTATCTACCCTTATAACACCAGTTTGCTCGAATATCGTATTAACAACTTTTTCACTACTTGCTAATGCACCTGTATGAGATGAAGCTGCTTTTTGCCCACTAGAAGTTCTTGCTGCTTTTATAGCGATAATCGGTTTAATTTTCGTAACTTCACTTGCTACTTTCAGAAATTCATTAGAATTTGCAAAAGACTCAAGATAAACTGTTATAACTTTGATTACATCAATATCTTTCCAATATTTTATCACATCATTTTCAGTAATATCTGCTTTGTTGCCAATACTGATAAAATGTATTATTCCAATATCCTTTTGCTCAAGGAGAGCAAGTACCGCTGCTCCTAAAGCACCACTTTGAGAAACAAAAGCAATACCACCACTTATAGGAAAATTCCTAACAAAAGTAGCATTCATACTAATAGCTTCCTCCATATTAATAATTCCCATACAGTTAGGACCTACAAGGTTCATTTTATATATATTCACTCTTCTAACAATTTCATCTTCAAGAGAGGCACCTGATTTTCCTGTTTCTTTAAAACCAGCAGTAATTAATAGAATAGAATCAATTTTCTTTTTAAAACACTCATCAATTGCTTGTAGAACAAGATTTCTTGAAACCATAATGATGGCGAGATCAATTTTTTCCTTAATTTCTGTAACCGATTTATAAACCTTCATACATTGAATCACTTCTGCTTTAGGATTAATCGGAAAAATTCTTCCTTGATACCCAAATTTAACGAGGTTATTAATTAATTCCCAGCTAAGAGAACCCCTCTTTGTTGATGCTCCAATTACAGCGATAGACTTTGGATAAAAAAATTTATTTAAGTTAACCTTTTCCGCCATTATAAATTTTATTTTTCATTAAAAATACAGATAATTAAACTAATTAAAAATTAACTAATAATTCTATTATTAATTTTAAAACTAATTTTCTAAATAATTTGTTTTACATTTTGTAAAATAAAAAGATTCAAACAATGTTTAAGAGAGGTGAAGAATTTCAAAAAATCGATAAAGCAATTACTGGCTGGATGTCAAAAAATGGACTTACATTATTAAGAATAAGTATTGGAATAGTTTTTTTCTGGTTTGGAATATTAAAATTTTTTGAGGGATTAAGCCCTGCTGAAACTTTAGCCATTCGAACAATAGATGATTTAACCTTTCATTTATTACCAAAAAAAGCTATCATATATGGACTTGCAACTTGGGAAGTATTAATTGGGATTGGATTGTTAATCAACAAATTTTTAAGAGAAACTCTACTACTTCTTTTTTTACAAATGATAGGCACATTTACACCACTTTTTCTTTATCCTTCTGAAATATTCAGGGTTTTCCCAATTGCATTATCATTAGAAGGTCAATATATTGTTAAAAATATTGTATTAATAAGTGCAGGAATTGTTTTAGGAGCAACTGTAAGAGGTGGTAGATTATATCCTGAAGACCCCGAAAAAATTATAAAAAGTAGATAGAAAATTCATTCTTATGATATATAAAAGACATCTTCTAACTTCTTGAATTTAATCAAACCAGCCATAACAAAATCAATTGAGGATTGCTCTTGCAATAAGTCTCTCAATACAATGCATTCAGCTGCTACGAAAGCATCTTCCATGCATTCTCGAATATGATTATTCAAAGGCATCCAAGTAGACGACAAACTATATCCAAGTTTTGCCCACATAATATTTTTCTTGATATTTCTTATTCTACCATCAACTGATAATACATCTTTTCCATGAAAATTATCCAGCAGGTCTATTCCCTTGATTTCGAATAACCTGAAATTATTCATACTCTTAGAAGCAGTTGCAATACCATTTAAATACAGTTCATAGTAACATTTCCATTTTATATCATCTATTATTTCCTTTTCATTCAGTGAATTATCCTTCTCAATAAGTACAATCATTTTTCTTATATACTTATTCAATTCCCATTGTTCTTTACTTGTCATATATTTTAGCATATCAAGTATGTTATTTTTAGTCATTGCCTTATCTGTATCTCGTAAATATTTAACCACGTAAGCAAGAATCATATCATAATGATTAGATAAAATTTTTATTTCTTCTCTAACTTCTTCAGGAATATATTTCTCAATAAAGTCTTTATAATGTTCAAAGTCGTAGTGATTACCATTCTCATCTTTAATTACAGGAAATAGATCTTCAATTACATCATGAAGTCCCGCAACAGCACCATATTTAAAAGAGCCATCGCTATTAAAATTTAGCTTAATTGCTACACCAGCAACTCTGTTTAAATGTGATGCTGCAGGAAGTTCACACCTTCTTTTTAAATTATACTTTAAATACTTAGAATACAAAAACTGAATTTGTTCTGAAAAGTTTCCATAAAACTTTCGCAAATAGTATAATTCTGGTTCTCGTCCTTCTATGATATCATTATGAATCTTTTGATAATCTAAATCCTGCTCTAAATTCGTTCTTGTATTATAAATCTCAACAGGTGCTTCATAATCATGTTTCCTAATAACGAAGTTTTCTTTATAATTATTTTCAAAAAATAATCCAATTTGTTTTTGCAATATATCAGTCTTTGAAGCACCATACAATTTTTCAAGTAAACCCTTATCAGGTACTGTTCTCTTTTTAAAATACTCCAAAAGCTCCATAGCATAAGGGAACTTTGGATTTTGCATTAACATTTTTATGTCAAAATAAGGTCTCATATTTAAATATATATATTTAAATAAAATAAAAAAAGAATAATATCAAAAGAAAAAATAATTTTTTAAACGGATACAGGCTTACTTAAAAAAATAATGAAAAATATGTTCAAATTACATATTTTTTGTGGTTTTTCTATAATTAAAAAGTTGTTTTTTCAAATTTCATCGGAATCTTGTATAATATTAAAAAAATAAACCATTGGACTATTTTATGCAAAGATAATAAAAAACTCTATTTCTTTATTTCCATTTATAAATCAATTAAATATTTATAAAAATAATATGATTCAAAAAAATATGATGAAACTTATACTAAATTCTGAGTTCGTATGCTAAAAGAATAATTTATATTTTATTTTTAATTTTACCATTGACTATATTTATTCATAGTGGTTGTGCATATAAATTGTAAATTTAGAAATATTTTTTTATAATAAAAGAAAAATTAAATTGAAAAATAAAATTATTATATATACTTGGAATGTAAATGGGATCAGGGCATTGTATAATAAATTTGGTACGACCTTTTATGATTGGATTAATGGTGATATTCTATGTTTTCAGGAAATAAAAGCGCATAAAGAACAGTTACCTGCTGATATAATAAATGTTGATAAATATAAATCTTATTGGTTTTCAGCTCAAAGGAAAGGATATTCAGGAGTTTGTATATACACCAGAATTGAACCATTAAAAATAATTTATGGATTTAATAATGAAAAGTTTGACATTGAAGGGAGAGTAATATTTGCAGAATTTGACAATTTCCTTCTTGTAAATTCATATTTCCCAAATGGTGGTAGGGGTGCAGAAAGAGTAGCATATAAACTAGAATATTATGATGAATTATTCTATTATTTAGAAAAAAATTATCGTGATAAAAAAGGAATTATAGTAGCAGGAGATTTCAACACAGCCCATAAGGAAATAGACCTCGCAAAACCAAAAGAAAATTTAAATGTATCTGGCTTTTTACCAGAAGAAAGAGAGTGGATAGATAAAATTATTAATCTTGGTTATGTAGATGTTTTTAGATTGTTTAACAAAGAATCTGGGCAATATACTTTTTGGGATCCAATAACAAGAGCTCGTGAACGAAATGAAGGCTGGAGAATTGATTATTTTATGGTATCTGATGATTTTGTTAAATTCGTAAAAACTTCAAAAATACATCCACAAATAATGGGTAGTGATCATTGCCCCGTTTCAATAGAGATTGAACTGTAATGTAAATACAATTCTTTATCTTAAACTTTTTTCATCTCTTCTAATTTTTTTCTAACTTCATTTAGCTCTTTATTTATATCTTCGAAATCATCTTTTAATTCTGAACTCTCAATACTCTCTTGTTTTTTCCCAAAATCACTTTCTGTATTTTCAAATAAATAATTCTCTTCAACAGATTTTAATTTATCGTGATCCTTTAATCTTTCAAAAAATGTTTTCACACCTTTGAATATCGCAGTAAATGTTGTCACAGTATCTAATACAGGTGGTTCTATTTTCTCCTTTACTTTGGAACCAAACTCAATAACATCTTCTGAAAAACTCTTAAACTTATCAGCTACATTTTCAAATTTATGAATATTATTTTCAACGGTGTCAGCAATTTTATTCAATTTTTTCACCAAAACAATTCCATCTTCAATCCCAGGTTCCAATTTTACTTTAAAGTCATCGAAGTCTTTCTGCAAGTTTTCAATTCTTGCAGAAAGACTTTTGATGATTTTAATTAGACTTAAAACAAGAAAGATTACCGCAAGAAAAACTATTATTTGTATGATTACTGAAATAATCAGAAAAATAGATGTTGTAGTATCCAACTTTTTTCTATTTTAAAATTAATAAATTACTAATCTTTATTTTTTTCTTCTTTATATGCATCTAAACCTGCTTTGTAAGCATCTTTTATCCTTTCCGCTTCAGTTGTAATTTTATCCTTTATATCGCCTATTTTTTCCGCGGTTTTTTCTTTAGCACCAGTCAGAATCTTATTTGCATCTTCAATAATCATACTAGCTTTTTTCTTCGCTTCTGCAATGAGGTCCTCAGATTTTCTTTTACCTTCATTAATTAAATCGGCAGCTTTTGCCTTTGCTATCTGCATAAATTCTGTTGTATCATCTAAAATTTCATCCTTCTTCCTCGCGATATCAGCTCTTAATTCTTTACCTGATTTTGGAGCATATAATAATGCTATTACAGCTCCAACAATACTGCCTGTTAAAAACCCAATGATTAAACCTTTTGCCATTTTGTTTTCTTCCATTTTTTGCTCTCCTTATTTTTAATTTTTAATATGGCGCATAATATTAATCACAAACAAAATTGCAATTAATATTATGCGTTATATAAAAAATATCAATATATAGTTGATAAATCAATTATAAAAAAAAGATACAAATAAATTTTTGCTTCAATATCAGATATTTATTGCCTCGTTATACGCAACACCTGCTGCTTCAAGAATTGCTTCTGCTAATGTTGGATGAGCATGAACAGCTTTTATTATCGAATCACTAACTGCCTCCATACTCTTGAATGCCATAACTTCAGAAATTAATTCTGTTGCTTCTGGTCCAACAATATGCGCACCAAGTAGCTCACCATATTTGGCATCAAAAATTAGTTTAACAAAACCTGCTAACTCACCTATCGCTCTTGCTTTCCCATTAGCACTAAATGGAAATTTCCCTACTTTTATCTCATATCCTGCCTGCTTTGCTTTAGATTCGGTTAATCCGATTGAAGCTACTTGTGGCTGACAATAAGTACAAGCTGGAATATTATTATAATTTATATCAAAATTATGTAAGCCTTTTATTTTTTCAATACAGTTAATCCCTTCAGCTGATGCTACATGAGCCAACATAGGTTTAGCAAATTCTTCAAACACTGCAACATCACCAATGGCATATATTCCATCAATGTTAGTTTTATAATCTTTATTTACTACTATTCCATTTTTGAAAGTCTTAATATTAAGTTCCTCTAATCCTAAATTTTCAATATTACCTATTACTCCAATTGCTAAAAGAACTGCATCTGCTTCAAATGTTCCATTATATTGGCCTGATGTAGTAGTTAGGACAACGTCATCCTTAATCTGGATACTTTCTGTTTTAGTGTTGGTATAAAAGGATATCCCGTATTTTTTAAATTCTTTTGCAACAGCAATAGAAATTTCTTCATCCTCTAAAGGTAATAATTGAGGTAGCATTTCTATAATTGTCACATCAGAACCAAATGCTCTATAAAAATATGCAAATTCCATTCCAATAGCACCACTACCAACAACGGTTAACTTTTTAGGAGGTTTTTGCATTAACATAGCACCTGTTGACGATAATATCTTCGATTCATCAAACTGAACATTCCCCAAAGTTCTTGGTCGTGCACCAGTTGCAATTATAATATGTTCGGAATTAATAATTTCCCGTTGTTTACCATCTTTATCAGTAATAATAATTTCTTTATCCCTGTTTAATTTTGCATTTCCATAAAATACATCAATCTTATTTTTTTTCATAAGGTAATTTACTCCTTTTTCAGAAGCATTAGCAACGTCTCTTGACCTTTTAATTATTTTTGGGAAATCATAGGTAATATTATCATAATTTCCGAAACCAAATTTATCTAAATGAAGAAGCAAGTTCATAATATCTGCACTACGTAAAAGTGCTTTTGTTGGAATACAACCCCAGTTTAAGCATACACCACCTAATTTATCTCTTTCAATTATAGCTGTTTTAAAGCCAAGTTGTGCTGCTCTAATTGCTGCAGTATAACCACCAGGACCAGCACCAATTACTGTAATATCAAATTTTTGCATATTTATGAATTTAATTTTTATTTATTAATATTTTGCTAATTCAATACAGGCATTTAAAATCCAATCATCTTGAGGTAAAACTGCTTTTTCCAAAATAGGATGAAAAGGAATATGAACATTCAGAGCACCTATTCTTTTTATTGGAGCATCAAGATATTCAAAAGCAAATTCAGCTATTTGTGCGGCAATTTCCGCGCCAAAACCGTGAAATTTAGAATCTTCATAAGCAACGATAACCTTACCAGTTTTTTTCACAGAATTTAAAATTGTTTCTGTATCCAAAGGGACAATTGTTCTTAAATCAATAACTTCAACATTTACACCCAATTTTTTCATTTCCTTCGATGCCCTAATACTTTTTTCAACCATGGCACCATAGGTAATTATAGAAATATCATCTCCCTCAACTTTAACAGCTGCTTTTCCAAAGGGGAGATAGTAATTTCTATCAGGTTCAGGTGACTTCGCGTAAGCTTGTCTGTATAAAAATTTATGTTCAAGAAACAAAACAGGGTCATTAAGTCTACATGCAGTTTTTAATAATCCTTTTGCATCAGCAGCATTTGAAGGGAATGCAATATAAATTCCATGACTTTTAGCAAACACAGCTTCAATACATTGCGAGTGATAATGTCCACCACCAATATAACCACCACAAGGAACTCTAATTGTAACGGGACAACTGAAGGAGTTATTTGAACGATACCTATACATAGCCAACTCAGCTCTGATTTGCAACATAGCAGGGAAAATATAATCTGCAAATTGAATTTCCACGACTGGTTTCAAACCCGTAAGAGCAAGTCCTATAGCAGTACCAACAATAGATGCTTCCGCAAGTGGAGAATTGAACACCCTTTTATTTCCGAATTTTGTTGAAAGTCCTTTTGTAGCCGTAAACACACCACCCTTATTATCCGCAATATCTTCTCCATAAATTATCATATCAGGATTATTTTCCATTTCTTCATGCAATGCATGATTAATAGCATCAACCATAACAATAGGGTCACCATATTTTTCACACTTCTCATATTCAATAATAGTTTGTTGCTCCTTAGGACAATAAATATAATACTCAACTGTACTGGGATCGGGATTTGGTTCTTTATAAACTTCTTCACTCACTTCAGCAATTTCATTAAATATTTGCTCTTTAAGATTTTTAATATCATCTGGATTTAGAATTTTGTGTTCAATAAGAAAATTTTCCATTTTTAAAAGTGGGTCTTTTTGCTTATCTCTTTCAAGCGACTCTTTAGATCGATATTTTTCTTGGGAATCTGAAATAGAGTGAGAGCGTAACCTGACAACATCTGCATATATCAATGAAGGGCCCTTCCCGTTTCTAGCAAGTCTAACTGCTTCTTTAGCTGTACCATAACTTAAAAGGAAATCTGTACCATCAATATGAAATCTATTTAAACCTTCAAAACCAGAAAGAGCTTTATAAATAGAGCCCCCAGCAACTTGATTTTCAACAGGTACTGAAATAGCAAGCGAATTGTTTTGTATAACAAATAAAACAGGTAATTTTTCACGAGCAGCCCAATTCACAGCTTCAAAAAACTCACCTTCAGATGTAGAGCCTTCCCCACCAGAAACATATACAATTTCATCAACATTTCTATAAACGCAACTCATCGCAGCACCAACAGCCTGCAAATATTGAGAACCAGTTGGAGAAGATGCCGTGGGCATTTTAAGTCTTTTACTTCCAATATGTAAATTCATTTGCCTACCACCCGTAAACTCATCAGTCTGTTTTGCCATAATGTGCCTGAGAAAATCTCTTACTGTTAAACCTGCAGCTAAACCTAATGCAGTATCCCTGTAATAAGTAAAGAACCAATCTTTTCCTGGTTTCATAGCCATAGCAACCGCAACTTGTATTGCTTCATGTCCAGAACCAGAAATTAAAAAATATGCTTTCCCTTGTTTAATCATCATTTCATTTCTATCATCAAGAAGTCTAGCATAAAGCATATATTTATAAGCATCAATAAGTTGTAAATCCGATAATTGGAAATAATTGTCAATATCTTTTAAATAACTATTATCTTTACTTTTTTTCATTTCTGTAAATTTTCGATTTTTTCCTTTTCAATATAAAATAATTACTTTGTTAAATAAAGGATTTTAAAATTTTCCTGTAAAGGTATTAAAATACCTTCCTTATATAAACAAAATTTTTAAAAGAATAATTTAAATTTTATTAATCCTCTATAAAAAAATATTATATTACTTTATTAAAACCATTAATTTTACATCAGAGAACTTATCAGATAACAATCTATAAAGATAAACTCCCGATGCTAAATTACTAGCATCAAAATCCACAATATAAATTCCAGCTTGTAAAGATTCATCTACGATACTCATAATTTCTCTTCCGAGTAAATCATAAATTATTAATTTTATATCAGCAGATTCAGGAATATGAAATTCAAATTTAGTAAGATTATTGAATGGATTTGGATAATTTTGTTTAAGTAAATATTCACTAGGTAAACTATTACTTAGAGATTTTATTGTTGAGGTTCCTCCATTTGTAGTCTTTAATATTAAACCGCTATTCCCCACAGCCCAACCAATGTTATTATTGATGAAGAATAATTTATTAATTATACCAGTACCACTTTGATTTTGCTCAATCCACATTACTCCAGCATCTATGGTTTTTCTGATATTAGAACTACCAGTAGATGAACTTCCCCCAATCCAACCTGTATTTAAATCGCTAAAAAACATTGTTCTGTTGTTGTAATGATTGTATTGATTTGTTGTCCAGTTAATCCCCCCATTAGATGTTTTCATAAATCGAGTATTACCAAGAGTTGCAAGTATATACCCCGTTGACTGATTAAAAAATTTAATTGCTTTTCCTTGTAATCCTCCACTCGATGGTTGTGAATCTGTATAAACATTGAACCAATTTTCACCCTGATTTGTAGTTTTGAAAACTTTAAATACACTAAATAAAGGGGAACTGCTACTAGCAGTTCCCATTGCCCAACCTGTGTTCAAATCTACAAAAGAAACCCCTGACATATCACCAAAATTTAAAACTGTATAAAAATTCACTCCACCATTCGTTGATTTCAAAATCCTACCACTTGACGAAGAACCAGTAAACTCACTATAAGTTTTAAGAATAACATTATCAGTAACGATGATAAAATTTTTCGAATATGCAATAGTACCAATAGATTGTACTTGATGTAGGTTAATGATACTCCAAGAGTTACCAGAATTAGTAGTTTTCAAAAAATAAATTTTGGATTCAGAAGGAGTGGAACTCATCCAATCACCAAGAATAAAACCTTCATTTTCATTCGTGAAGTAAATAGAACGAACTGTAATCTGAACGGGCAATTGCTGAATTATCCAATTTATTCCCCCATTGGTAGTTTTAATTAAAATTGAGTCACCCCCAACCCATCCAGTATTTATATTAATGAAAATTACATCATTTAAATTTCTAGAAGTACCAGAATATAATGAATACCAACCAAAACAATCATTAGGATTTTTTAAGTAAATGAAAAATAAAATCAATGAGGATAAGATTAAAAGAAATAAATTTTTTGCTCCCATAAAATTTTTTAAAAGTTTTTACCAAACTTTATTATATCAAACTTGTATTTCTCCCTTAAACTATCCAACTTTTCTGTTAATGATTCTAACTTTTCTTCATTTTCAAATAAATCACCTTGTGTTGCATCGATAGAACATAATTCTGAAAATTTAACTCCAAGTAATCTGATTTTCTTCTTTTTATGAATTAAATTTTTTAATAGTGAATATGCTTTATCATAAAAATCGAACTCAAGATTAGAATACTTGTTAAAAGTATAAGACTTTTGATTTACAGAAAAATCATCATATTTAACTTTTATAGTTAAGGTTTTAGCTTTTAACCTATTTTTCCTCAATCTGTTAGCAGCTTTTTCTAATAGTGAAAATAATTGTTCATCAAGAAATTTTAAATCATTCGTATCTTCATTAAAAGTATGCTCCTTTGATAATGATTTGCGCTCTTCTTCTTCAATTGAAATTCCTTTTTGATATGTACCCTCTGCAATACTTCTAAAATAATCATAGTCTAATCCTAACTCCTTTTCGAAAAAAGACCTATTATACTTCAATACATCACCAATAAAATTAATATTATACCTCTTAAAAATCTCTAATGTTGATTTTCCGACACCAGGTATTCTTTGTATCTCAAGTTTGGAAAGGAATTCTTTTTCCTTGCCAAAAGGAACATAAGTAATACCGTCAGGTTTATTTATTTTTGATGCTATTTTTGCATAAACTTTACTAGTAGCTATACCAATAGAACAAGTTATATTTAATGTATTTTTAATTTCTTCCTTGATTGTTTTCGCAAGCTTAACGGGATTATTATCATATCCACTAAGAACATTAGTAACATCCATATAGGCTTCATCTATGCTTGTTTGTTTAATTATGGGAGAATATTTATTTAATATTTGCATCACTTTTTCAGAAAAATCTTTATACAATCCTCTTGTCCCTCTAATAAAAATGCCATCAGGAACTAACTTTACTGCTTGTGCTAGAGGCATAGCAGTTCTAACGCCACGCTTTCTTGCAATATAATTAGGACATGCAACAATTGCTCTCACATCACCTTTTTTACCCCCTACAATTAGGGGTTTTCCTCTGTAAGAAGGATTTATTGCCTCCTCGCAGGAAGCGAAAAAAGCATCCATATCAATATGGAAAATTACATTTTTCAATCCGATACTGTTTTAAAGTCATAAAATCTATCTTTCCAATTTGCACCCTTACCAATTTTAAAAACATAAAATGAGCTAAAACATAACACAATAAAAAATAACATACTAATTAAATTTAAAAAAGAGAAAATCACTGATTGCTTATATTTTAAGGAATGAATAATTCTTATGATTATAGGTATAAATATATTAATAAGAGATAATGACATTAAATTAATATCATTAGAAAAAAATCCTATAAAAAATAAGATATACGGAAAGATAAAAAGAAAAGAAAATAAAGTTATCACAAAGAAAATATTAAATGTTGATAGTGAAAGTCCAGGAAAAATATTTTTCGTGAAACCAATAAAAATTTCTTTAAAATTTTCATACATTCTGCATTCACATATATCAGTCCCATCAGCAAAAATAATTTTCCCACCATTAGACTTAATTGCTCGTCCGAGCCATACATCATCAACCATTTTATTCCTAACAGATTCATGCCCCCCTATTTTGATATAAGATTCTCTTTTAAAAAGCATAAATTGCCCATTAGACATAGTTAAAGATAATTTGCTAGTTTTTTCAACAGCAGGCATAGGAAGCATAGTATATACTGTAAAATGTAAAAGTGGTATTGTAATTTTTTCCCAAAAACTTAACGCAATCTCTTCTGGCATTAAAGATAACAAATCAGGTTTATACTTACAGACAAACTTAACTATTTTTTCTAATGAATCTGGTTTCAAAAAAGTATCAGCATCGAGAAATAATAGTAATTCCCCTTCTGAGATTTCAAATAATTGTTGGCAAGCAAAACTCTTGCCTACCCATCCTTCAGGTAGTGGTTTACCTTTAACTACTTTCAATTTTTCATCTTTAATTTGATTCACTAATTCAAAAGTTTTATCTATTGAATTATCATCTAACACAATCAATTCAAAATTTTTATAGGATTGATTTAAAATTGATTCAATACATTTTGTGACATTCTTTTCTTCATTTCGGGCAGGAATCATTACCGAAATAAACGGTTGACTACCTTTAATTACTTCAGAATTAAGTTTATTAAAGTTTTTTTGAGTAAATAAATTTAGAATAGTTATAGAAAATAATAGTAATAATAAAATCAAAATTATATACGAAATAATTAACATATCTTAAAAAATAAATACAAAATTTTATTTGTTTTAACTAATTTGTAAGTAACATAAATAAACAAAAAGTCAAAAATTTATATTATAATTGCAAATTAATAGATTTCACAATCTTGACTCGTTAGGTTCATATGAATGGATATATTTCGATTTAATATCTGATAATCATGATTATTCTCTTATAGTAATTTTTTACAATGGATTCCCCTTTTATAATAAATATCTTAAAAATTATTTTGATAATATTAAAAGTATAATAAAGGATAAATTAACCGCATTAGATTTCCCCGCAATTTCGCTCTGCATATATGAAAAAAATAAAAAACTTGCTAATCTTCATTATATTTTTAATAAAGACTCTTTAGTTATAAATGAGAACACAATAGCATATAGTAATAATGCAATTCTTATTAGGAATGATAATTATAATTACTCCTTACATTTTAAATTAAAGTTTCCTTATAGAAAACTCAAACTAATTGGTGACTTAAGAATCTCAAACTCAGATGTTTCTACAAAGGAATTAATAATTGAAAAGGAATCTGAAAAACATTTTTGGAAAAATAACCTAATTAAATTTTATGGTGCAGCTGATATTTCAATATATAGACATGATGTTTTAAAAAAAAGAATCTCATTTTCTGGAATTGGATACAATGATCACAATTGGGGTGTTAGACCAATTCCCGTAGACATTAAGAACTGGTATTGGGGAAGATTTCACAAAGGTGAATATACATTCTTTTATTTAATTACTGAAAGTTTCAACAATACAACAAGTAAATATTTTGCTTTTTATAAAGGGAATCATTGTATTATTGATTCAACTAATTTTGAATTAAAAAAGAGCGAATGTTATAATTATTTCTTCCTAAAATATGATAAGCTATTAATGATTTATGATAACAATTTTTCAGCAGAAAACATAAATAATATAAAATTAGATAATGGACCATTTTATATAAGATTTCTTTCAAAATTTAAAATTAAACACAGCGAATTAAGATTAGATGGTATTGGAATTTCTGAATATATTCATCCACCCCGATTATTAAAATCATTTTTTAATCCCTTTATTAATCTGAAAATAAAGAAGTATCAACCTTAGACCTGATTGGGAATTCTTTCTCACTTATTGACTTTTTACCTTCTAAAATTATTTTAAAATCTTGAAACTCATCTTTTAAAAACCTTTCCTCAAAATCTTTATAACATTCTAGGTAATCAGATTCTATTAGTCTTGTTAACTCTCGTCTGTTATATCTGGATTGATCTTCAAAATTGTAATATTTAAAAATATCAATATATATGTTAGGCTTTCTATTTAGAGAGAATCTATAATCAATATAAGATAAAACCAGTATACACTTTCCTAAACAACTAACAAGATAAGCGATTCCTGAATGAATTTTAATTGGTAATTTTGAATTCTTAACTAATTCACCTTGTGGAAAAATTGCTAGAACTTTACTTTTATTCTTTACAATTTCTACACCGAAATTTAAAGATTTGACAGCAGACCTTACATTTTCTCTTACAATAGGGATAGCCCCAATCAAGTTAAAAAATGGGTATTTCTTTAACTGTTTTAATTCCATAAAACAATAACCATCAATATCAAAATGACTATATGCAAAATATATTAATAATGGTGCATCCCACCAATTTGAATGGTTCATACAAAGAATAATAGGTGTATTTTTTTCCCTACTTGTTTTCAATAATTCAGAGAAAAGATCTTCATTCTTTAAATATACGAACTGAAAATTTTTTTTAATTAATTTCTTAAAATATTTTTTTAAGAAAATTATTAAGTATTTATTTTTTTCTTCTCTTAATTTAATCATAAATTAATAGACTATTGCTTTACCGTAACCTCTGATATCTGAGTGTGCTTTCACAGTATTATCATCTAGAAACATGATAGCATCAACCCTTCCAAAACTGTAAACTTGTTTTATTTTATGTCCCATATCGAGTAATTTTTTCTGCGTCTGTCCATCTAACAACTCCCTTTCCACCTGAATTTCGTCTGGATACCATTGATGATGAAATCTTGGTAAGTCAATTGCTTCGTCAAGGGGTAATTTAAAATCGATTACTCTAATAATTGTATGAAGGACAGTAGTAATTATTTTCCCTCCACCAGGTGAACCAAGCACAAGAAACGGTTTTTTATTCTTAAATACAATAGTTGGGGTCATTGAGCTTAAAGGACGCTTTTTAGGTTGTATTTCATTAGCAACACTACCTAAAAGGCCAAAAATATTCGGTACACCGGGTTTAATTGAAAAATCATCCATTTCATTATTTAAGAAAAAACCAGCCCCATCAACTATTACCTTACAACCATAGGTATCATTTATTGTTGTTGTGACAGCTACTAAATTTCCATATTTATCAGCAACAGAGTAATGAGTTGTATTCTCACCCTCCCTATGAATTTTAACTGGTAAAATTTCAGAACTCGGGGTAGCTTTTTTATTATCGAAATCTTTGAACATTTCTTTTGCAAAATCCTTGCTTATTAAAATATCCACAGGTACAGGATAAAAATCTGCATCTCCAAGATGCTCGCTTCTATCAGCATAAACTCGCCTCATTGCTTCAACCATTAAATGTATATTTTCAGCAGAAAATAAATCATTCTCAGATAAATTAAAATTCTCAAGAATATTTAGTAAATATAACAAACAAATCCCACCACTACTTGGAGGAGGCATCGTTATAATTTCATAATCTCTGTATGTACCTTTTAAAACTTCTCTCTCCTTAACTGTATATCCATTTAAATCATCATAAGATATTATTCCACCACCTCGTTTCATTTCCTTTATAATTTTATCAGCAATTTCACCTTTATAAAATCCATCTTTTCCCTCATCTCTAATTTTTTTTAGTGTATAGGCAAGATCTTTTTGGATTAAAATGTCCCCTGCTTTAAATTTTTTTCCAAAAATTTTTTTAGTACTCTCAAATTTTTTAAAATCATCCAAGTTTGCGTTCAGAGATTGAGCAAGTTCAGGTTTAATTGAGAAACCTTTTTCCGCTAGTTCAATTGCATATTTCATAACATCTTTTCTTGGCATGGTCCCATATTTTTCAAGAGCATAAAGTAAACCAGCAACAGAACCTGGTACTGCTGCAGCTAAATGCCCCGTTGTACTTAAACCTTCTATTACATTCCCTTCTTCATCAAGAAACATATTCTTATGAGCCCCAATAGGAGCCATTTCTCTAAAGTCTATAGAAATATCTCTACCATCAGCAAGATGAATTACAAAAAAACCTCCCCCACCTAAATTGCCAGCTTGAGGATAAACCACTGCAAGAGCAAAACCAATACCAACAGCAGCATCAATAGCATTTCCCCCTTCTTTTAAAATTTTCATTCCTATTTCCGTTGCAAGTTCATCAGCAGAACTAATAGCACCATAGTTCAAAAACCAAATTGCTTTCTGTTCAGATACTTTTTGAGGAACTACTTTTCCATTCCCACAAGATAAAAATATTACAAGTAGAACTACTAAAAATTTTCTAAAATTATACATAAAATGAAATTTATCATCTATTATTAATTCAATTTTGCAATTGGAGGAAGTTTTCTTTTAAATTCATTTCTGATAATCATTGAATCCACTCGTTCTATGAAATCAATTGAAAAGCCCATATTTATTAATTCTTCTTTTGATTTGTTCTTATCAAATTTTTCTATTAAGTACTTATCAACTTCCAAATATGTAAATCCCATTTCCCCTTCATCTGTTTGACCCTGCCATAAATCTGCAGACGGTTTTTTATTTATAATTTTATCAGGTATATTTAAATATTTTGCAAATTCCCAAATTTGTGTTTTATATAAATCCCCAATTGGATTAAAAGCACAAGCGTTATCACCGTACATTGTGGTATATCCTAATATATACTCAGTTTTATTCCCCGTTCCAACTACAACAGCGTTATACTCTGCTGATTTATCATACAAAACAATCATACGCATTCTTGCCATTATATTCCCTTTACGTACATTAGATATTTTATCGTCTGCATAATTATCAATATAAGCATCAACCATAGGAGAAATATCAATAATCTCAAAATTACAATTTAGAATTGATGCTAATTCTTTTGCATCATCTTTACTATGTTGACTACTCGTTTTATAAGGTAATGAAATACAGAAAACATTTTTTCCTCCAAGTGCTTTCACTGTTAAAGTAGCAGCGACTGCTGAATCAACTCCACCTGATAAACCAACAACAGCATTTTGAACACCAATTCTTGAAATTTCTTTTCGTATGAATTCAACAATTTTTTTCTCTATTACATTATAATCTAAATCCATAAGAGTAAAATTTAAATAAAAAAAAAGCCGCAAAAATGCGGCTACTAAATTTTAAAACAAATTCTACTTTGATACTTGATAAACAATTTTTCTAATAGTATCAAATTGTAAGTATGGGAACATTTCCTGAATTTTATCAATAGCTTCACCAGCACTCATTTCCCTCCTCATATCTTTGTACATTTGTCTAATTCTATAATCCCTTATAGCTTTTTCATCAAGAAGTTTAAATTTTCTTAATTTTTCATATACATCATCATCAATAAGGTCACCAAGTGGGTTCTTATTTGTAGTTTTTGATTTCGTTACAGGTTTCACTTTTTATCTCCTTTGTTTTATTTTTACACAATATAATTATATTTAAACTTATAATTATTATTAATTTAAATTAATATAATAATATTTTTCTCCTATACAAAAATAACTCAAAAACAGTAAAAAAGTCAATATTAGTAAAAAAATATATTTTTATGTTGAATTTGAGTAAACTTAAATTTAAATTGCATGATTATTTAAAAATATATGAGAAAATTTATCTTTATTAAACTCACCTTTTTAATTTTTTTACTCACCTTCATATTTGTGAATTTCACATTTCCTCAAGAAACCAAACATCTAAATGTTGAAATATTTTTAAATGAGAAATCATATACAAGTCAGGATACAATTTTTCCAATTTTTAAGATATCGATTAAGAATGGTTATCATATTAATTCTTATAAACCAATTGACACAAGTTTTATTCCAACAACAATCTCAATAAATTCAGAGGATTTTAAAATTCATACATTACATTTTCCAAATGATAAAATTTTTGATTTTCAGGGAATCAGTATTAATGTATATGAAGGAGTAATTTACATTGGTACTAAAATCACACCAAATAAAAAAATTAAAAATGGAACCTACCCTGTAAAGTTTACACTTAATTATCAAGCATGCAGTGATAAAATATGTGACTTACCTGAAAAAGTGGATATATTAACTGAAATAATAATTGATTCTACATCGGGTAAAGATGATATAGTAAATAAAGAAATATTTTCAAAGATTGATTTTTCAAACCCCTCTGTAGCATTTAAAAGTGATAGTGAAGTAGGTATACATCAAACAGAAAAATTAAAAACAGAAACATCAGAGGATGAAATATCTAAAAAGATAGAAAGTGAAGGGATATTATTGACTTTAATTTTCATATTTATAGGTGGTTTAGGACTAAATTTAACGCCATGTATATATCCACTTATACCTATTACAATTAGTTATTTCGGCAGCCAGACGGGAAAAAGTAAATCAGAAAGTATAATAAATGGTACCTTTTATGCAATAGGTATGGCAATCACTTATACAGCTTTAGGACTTTTTGCTGCTTTAACAGGAGGATTATTTGCTGAATTTATGCAAAAACCTGTTGTGCTTGTAGGCATAGCTATCATCTTTATTTTATTATCTTTAAGTATGTTTGGTCTTTATGAAATACGAGTACCACAAAAATTAGCTTTAACTGGTTCTAAAACAAGAAAAGGATTTTTAGGTTCTTTCGTTATGGGACTTTTTGTCGGGGTAATTGCAGCACCTTGTATTGGTCCAATTATTTTAAGTTTACTTATCCATGTTGGACAAGTAGGCAAACCACTATACGGTCTGTTATTATTTGGAACTTTGTCTCTTGGATTAGGTGCTCCTTATATTGTATTAGCAGCTTTTTCAAATGCTTTAAGTAAACTTCCCCGCTCTGGTGAATGGATGATTGGAGTTAAAGTTATTTTCGGATTAATTTTAATTGGTGTTGCTTTCTATTATTTAATTCCAGTATTACCAAAAGATATTGGTAACTTCATATTTTACGCTTACTTCATAGTTGCTGGAGTTTATCTTGTATTGATAGATAAAAAAGGAGAAAATTCAAAAGTATTCACAAAAATAAAATATATATTTGCAATACTTGCAATAATAATTGGTACTTATAACTTAAAAGCTTCGATAGACGAATATAATTTAAAACATAATATAAGCACAACTCAGGGAAATACAGTTCAATGGATTTTAACAGACAATATTCAGTCAATTGATAATGTAATAAAAAATGCTGATAAACCAATAATGATAGATTTTTATGCTGACTGGTGTTTAGAATGCAAACAATTAGATAAAGAAACTTACAGAAATCCTGAAATAATAGAATTATCTAAATCGTTCATCAATATAAAAGTTGATTTAACAAAAACAAATCAGGCAATACAAGATAGATTCAATATTAAAGGTTTACCTGTTGTAGCATTTTTAGATAGGAATGGAAACGAAATAAAATCATTGAGGGTTACTGGGTTCGAACCACCTGAAGATTTAAAAGTAAAAATGGAAAAAGTCTTAAAAAATGACAATAAATAAATTTAAAATATTTTTTTACATTTTCTTTATAATAATTCCGATAATTACATTTCCGACATTTGGACAACAAAACGATATAAAAAAATTTGAATTAAAAGAAAAAGTTTTAAATAATAAGAGAAGCGAAGTTAAATTTTCTATAGAAAAAGAAAATGAGAAATCCCCTTCTGTATCAGCGTTACTTTCATTAATACTCCCTGGTGCAGGGCATCTTTATGCGGGGAGAATGGATATTGGTAAATATTTTCTAACTGCTGAAGCAGCATTATGGTTAGGAATTGTTGGAATAAATATATATGGTAATGCAGTAAGAGATGATTCCAGATCATTTGCCGTTGTTCATTCTGGAATAAATAAAAATGGAAAAGATGATGACTTTTTTGTTAATATAGGTTTATTTAATAATATTTATGAATATAATAATTATAGGTTGAGTAGAGGAGAATATGATAAAATATATGATATTAATTCTCACTACTGGAATTGGGATCTAGTTGGTAATAGAGAGTTGTATGATGAACAAAGGAAAAAAAGTGAAAGAATTTATAATAGCGACAGAATCATCTCTGCAGGCTTAATAATTAACAGAATAGCAAGTGCTATAAGTGCATTTTTACTTACAAATAAAGATATAAAAGTAAGCTCAGAATTTAACAATTTTATTAATGGTTCACCAACTGGTTTTGAAATAAAAATCACAAAGAGTTTCTGAAATTACTGATTACTTCTGATGCAAAAGAAATATAATTACAAAATTATAATAGAATACGATGGGGAGAGGTATAAAGGTTGGCAGAAACAACGCAATACAAAAGAAACTATACAGGAATACATTGAAACAGCGATAAACACACTTATAAAAGAAAAAGTTAAATTAATTGGTGCAGGTAGGACAGATTCAGAAGTTAATGCATACAATCAATGTGCAAATTTTTTTACAAACCAAAAAATCGAGAAAAAAAAATTTTTACATTCAATTAATGGTCTATTACCAAGTGATATAACAATAAAAAAAATTCAAACAGTACAACCAGATTTTCATTCAAGATATTCAGCAAGAAAAAGAGAGTATATATATAAAATTACACTTTTTAAAAAATCAATAGAGAGTAAATATTATTTTCATCTAAAATATAAATTAAATTACGAATTAGTTGATGAGTTCATTGAATTTTTAAAACATAATGAATATTTTAAGTCTTTATGTAAGAACAAAACTGATAAGCATAATTTTAAGTGCAAAATATATAATATTAGTTATAAATTGATTAAGAGTGAATTAATAATTAAAATAATAGCAGATAGGTTTTTACATTCAATGGTTAGAGGTATAGTTGGTTGTATGATTGACATCGGGAGAGGTAAAACACAACTTGAAGAAGCTAAAGAAAAAATTTTAAAAGGAGAACGATTAAAGACATTTTTTGTACCAGGAAGAGCATTATTTTTGAAACAAATTTATTATTAAATATGAAATTAATAAATAATTTTTTACTAATATCATTGCTTCTAATTACGCAAATACTATTTGCGCAAGAGAAAACAGAAGAAGAAAATAAGACTTTAAATGACAAAAACTTCAAAAAACTTGAGTTAAGAAGTACAGTTCTAGATGAAGAGATTACTTTGAATACAAATAATGTTGTCTCTGATAAAATAACGAAAGATGACCCGAGAGAAAAAAACTACTTACTTGCGGGGTTAATGTCTGCAGTTATACCAGGTGCAGGACAGTTTTATACAAAGCAATACATAAAAAGCGCAATATTTTTAGGTATTGAAATTGGGCTATGGACAACTTATGCAATTTTTGAAAAGAAAGGTGATGACCAAACAAAATTCTATCAAGATTATGCAAACAAAAACTGGAGTATTAGAAAATATGCACAATGGCTTGTTTCAGAAGGTTTTCCAGGTTCGGGAGCAATAAATCTAAATGAACCTGATAATGAAATTTTAAGACAACAAGTAAATATTTGTGAAGATAGTTCCGGCTTTTCTCATAAATTACCTCCTTTTGGTGAACAGCAATATTATGAAGTTATTGGAAAATATCAAACATATGTTGCAGGCTGGTCCGAAGCGGTTGGTATTACTAAATATAATTATATGACGATAAAGCTTCCGCAGGTATTATATTATATGGATGAAAGAGAAAAAGCAAATAAATATTACAATACAGGTTCACTTGCATTGACAGTTGTGATAGTTAATCACGTGCTTAGCGCAGCTGATGCTGTATGGAGTGTATCTATATTTAATAAAGATTTGAAAATTAAGACATCATTTAATGTAAGGCCTCTATATTCTAGAGAACATTCAAGGTATAAGTTAGTACCATTTTCAAATGTATCCATAAATTTCTAAGTTATAAAATTATTAAATAGAAGATAAATAAGTTTAAACTATATTAACTGTATAATTCCCCGCTTTGAAAAGTTCAGCACATTTATTTATTTTACTTTTATTATTTCTTTCAAAAAATCCATAAATTGTAGAGCCACTTCCACTTAATGATGTAAATATAGCTCCATTTTGAGACAGAATTCTTTTTATTTTATCAAGCTCCGGATATTTTCTGAATACTACTTTTTCAAAATCATTTTCAAGAACAGATACATCTTTAGGAAATGTTTTTATATCCTTTAACAATGGACTTTTACGATAGTCTTTTGGAAGTTTAAGCGATTCATACGCCCATTTTGACGATATATTAAAAGAAGGAGTAATCAATAGAATATCATAATCAACTTTAAAATCATTTAATAATGTAATTTTATCTCCTTTCCCTGTTGCATAACAGGGTTTTGAAAATAAGAAAAATGTAACATCACTACCAGTATTTGATGCAACAGTTAAAATGTTTTTTCTATTTGTGGAGATTTCAATATTAAAATATTTTATCAAATATTTTAAAACAACAGCAGCATTTGAACTACCTCCTCCTAAACCACCACCAATTGGAATACGCTTTGTTATCTTTATTTTTATTTTGTGAAAAGTTTTAATCTGAAATGTTTTAAAAAAGTTTGCAATTACTTTAAAGCAAATATTTGATTTATCTTTGGGAACATGAGGGTTATCAGATTGAATTATTAATGAATTTGTATTTTTTGTAGATGGTTTAATATCAATATCAATCTCATCGAAAAGATTAACAGGATAGAAAATGGTTTCAATATCATGAAATCCATCACCCCTTTTACATAAAATTCTTAAACCAATATTTATTTTTGCTAATGATTTTAGTACCATATTAAATAGCCCATCTGAGGAGAATAGCTCCCCAAGTAAAACCAGCACCAAAACTAGTCAGAATAATATAATCTCCTTTTTTAATTTTTCCTTCATCGTAATATTCTGACAAACAAGAAGGAATTGTCGCTGATGTGGTATTACCATATTTATGAATATTAACCATAACTTTATCGAGTGGAAGACCGAGCCGATCAGCAACAGCGGTCATAATTCTGAGATTCGCTTGGTGTGGAACAAGATAAGCGATATTATCAGCAGTAAGATTGTTTTTTTTCATAATTTCAGCAGATGATTCATACATACCTTTAACAGCTTCCTTGTATACAGTACGACCGTCCTGATGGACATAATGCATTCTTTTTTCCACTGTTTCAAAAGAAGCAGGATGCAAGCTCCCCCCTGCTGGTTGGTTCAAATATTGACCACCACTACCATCAATATGTAAAATTGCATCTAAAACACCATACGATTTATCTTCAGTGGGTTCTAATAATACAGCAGCAGCACCATCTCCAAACAGCACACAGGTATTTCTATCTTGCATATCAACAAGAGCAGACATTTTTTCAGCACCACAAACGATCACTTTTTTGTGCATACCCGTTTGAATAAATTGAGCACCTGTAATAAGTCCAAAAAGGAAACCAGAGCATGCACCTTCCATATCGAAGCCCCAACAATTTTTTGCTCCTATATTGTTTTGCACTATGCACGCGGTTGCAGGATAAACCATATCTGGTGATACAGTAGGAATAATAATCATATCAATTTCATCTGCACTTATACCCCTTTTTTGCATTAACCTTTCAATAGCTCTCGTTGCTGCATAAGATGTTGGTTGGTCTTCTTCCAAAAATCTTCTTTCCTTAATACCCGTTCTTTCTGTTATCCATTCATCTGATGTATCAAGATAACTTTCAAAGTACTTGTTTGTAATTACTTTATCAGGGAAAAAATGACTTACTGCACTAATGTAAGCGTTGAATTTACCATTGTTTATCATATATATTATTTTTTTCGTTTTTTGCTCTCATTGTCAGTACTCTTATCATCAGCTATATCATCATCAGTATCTATAATAGATTCAAATCTGAATTTATCTTCACCTTTTCTATATATAACTTTAACAGTCGAATTCATCTTAATATTACCTTTAAGAATCTCTTCACTCAATGGATCTTCAAGATATCTCTGCACAGCTCGTTTTAAAGGACGAGCACCATAAACTTTATCGAAACCTTTTTCTACCAAGAATTCAAGGGCTTCATTAGAAATATCCAATTTGATATTTTGTAAAATTAACCTTTCCCTTAACATTCTGATAGAAATTTCAACAATGCTTAATAAACTTTCACGACTAAGTTGTTTGAAAATTATAAACTCATCTACACGATTCAAAAATTCAGGTGAAAAAATCTTCTTGACAGATTCTTCTATTACTTCCTTCATTTTTTCATATTCATCATGATATTTAGGATCTCCGAATCCGAGAATTTTATCAACCTTAATATCACGAGTTCCTATATTTGAAGTCATAATAACAATAGTGTTCTTGAAATCTACTTTCCTACCAAGACTATCTGTTAGTATACCTTCATCAAGCACTTGTAATAATATATTGAAAGTGTCTGGATGCGCTTTTTCTATCTCATCAAAGAGTACAACACTATATGGTCTTCTCCTAACTTTTTCAGTCAATTGACCTCCTTCTTCATAACCCACATATCCTGGAGGGGCACCAACAAGTCTAGAAACATTAAACTTCTCCATATATTCACTCATATCAACTCTAATTAATGCTTCTTCAGAATCAAATAGGAATCTTGCAAGTTGTTTTGCTAATTCGGTTTTTCCAACACCAGTCGGTCCAAGGAAAATAAATGAGCCAATTGGTTTATTTGGGTCTTTTAATCCTGCTCTTGCTCTTCTGATTGCTTTAGAAATTTTCTCAACAGCTTCATCTTGTCCAACTATATATTGCTTTAGATAATCTTCCATTCTTACAAGCTTTTGAGTCTCTGACTCAGCAATCTTATTAACAGGAATTCCAGTCATCATAGCAACAACATCTGCAATATCATTCTCTGTTACTTCATGATAAGTATTTTGATTTTTCAATTCCCAATCAAACTTAACTTGCTCTAACTTTGCAAGTAAAGATTTTTCTTTATCCCTGAGTTTTGCAGCATCTTCAAAATTCTGATTTTTTACAAGCCTACTCTTTTCAGCCCTAACCTTTTCAATCTCTTCTTCTATTTTTACAACTTCCTGAGGTACAACAATATTTGCAAGATGTACCCTCGCTCCTGCTTCATCCATAACATCAATTGCTTTGTCGGGTAAAAGTCTATCCGTAATATATCTATCACTTAATCTCACTGCTTCTTCAATCGCTTTATCAGTGTATCTCACATTGTGATGCTCTTCATATTTATTCTTGATATTCTGTAAAATTCTTATCGTTTCTTCCACTGTAGTTGGTTCTATAATTATTTTTTGAAACCTTCTATCAAGTGCGCCATCTTTTTCAATGTATTGTCTATATTCATTTAAAGTAGTTGCCCCAATGCATTGCAAATCACCTCTTGATAATGCTGGTTTGAAAATATTGGAAGCATCAAGAGAACCACTTGCACCACCCGCACCGACAATTGTATGCAATTCATCAATAAATAATATAACATCTTTTGCTTTTTCCAGTTCATTCATTACAGTTTTCATCCGCTCTTCAAATTGCCCTCTATATTTTGTACCTGCAACAAGCGCAGTAAGGTCAAGCTGAACAACTCTCTTATTATGCAATACACGAGATACTTTCTTATTAACAATTCGCATTGCAAGTCCTTCCGCGATTGCAGTTTTACCAACCCCTGGCTCTCCTATAAGAACGGGATTATTCTTTTTCCTTCTACTTAGTACCTGAGCAACTCGCTCGATTTCCCTTTCTCGCCCTATTATTGGGTCTAATTTATCCTCTGCTGCAAGTTTTGTCAAATCCCTTCCAAAATTATCCAGCACAGGAGTTTTAGATTTTTCAGATAATTTTTTCTCTAATTGCCCTTTGGAAAATGAAGAAAATCCTCCAGACATATCATCACTCATTAATCTTTGTAACTCATTTTTAACTACTTCATAATTGATATAAAACTGATGAAGTATTTGAGCAGCTAAGTTATCATCTTCCCTCAAAATAGATAAAAGCAAATGCTCAGTTCCTATAACAGTAGAATTAAACAATTTTGCTTCAAGATAAGTTATTTTTAACACCTTCTCCGCTTGCTTTGTTAAGGGAATATTTCCTATTGTTAATGTTGCACCTTTATGAGGTACAGCATCTTCAATTGCTTTTTTTAGTTCAGGAATATTAACTCCAAGATTTCTGAAAATTGTTAAAGCAACTCCTTCACCTTCTCTAATGATGCCAAGTAATAAATGTTCAGTTCCTATATAATCATGCCCTAATCTAATAGCTTCTTCCCTACTTAATCTTATTACTTCCTGAACTCTATTTGAAAAATTACTATCCATTTTTTTCTTTAAATGTTAAATTTAATAAAACTTAAATTAATTAACAAAACATATTTATCAATTCATATTTTTCAAATATTTATCATACCATTGCTTTCTAATCAAGGCAACATACTCACGATTTTCTTTCAAAGTATGAGTTCCATTATCTATTAATTCTAAATCATACGATACATTTTCATTATATTCTCTTAAAGCATTATACATTTTTATTGATTGTTTATATGAAATCACATCATCATTCATCCCATGAATAAACAATATAGGTATTTTTTGAAATTCCTTAAAATGATTTAATGGCGATATTTTATCAACCTCATCTTTTTTACAAAAATTTTTAATTTCAAGTTTCCTTTGCGATTTTTTCTTACAATATTCACTCAAGTCTAACAAACCCGCAACAATTACCGCGCACTTAATTTCTAATTCATATTTTAAACAATTTAAAGCAACCAAACCACCTCTACTCCAACCTTCTATTCCTAAATTATTAATATCAGTAAAAGGAAATTCATCTGCTATCTGAATTAAAGTCACTACATCTTCAATATCTGTTTTACCTAATTCTTCATTCTTTCTGTATTGTGTAGCAAATACACTAAAACCCCATTGAGCAATTTCACCCAAAGTAATATAAGCGGTTAAATCAGTGAGTCTTCCATTCTCTTTAAATCCACCTCTGCACCAAAAAATCACAGGTAATTTCTCATTTACACCATAAGGTAAGGCAAAATAACCATCAACGATAGTATTAGTATCTACCAAATACCTGATTTTATATAAGTTTGAATTTTCTATAATTCTTTTTTCTCGCTCCCTATTTAAAAGTGATTTTTGATTCTGATTTATTAATACTTCTTCCTTATCTATCAACATATTTTATGTAAAATTAATAAAAAATATCCATAGATTTAAGTCATAAAATTACTTGAATTTTTAGTAATTTTTGTTATAAAATAAATTTTATATAAAAATTAATAATGAAAAATTCAAAATGAAACTTCATATTATCTCACTAATTTATATAAATTTTCAAATGTTTTAATATTGATATATTCATCCCCTTTAAAGGTGAATTTAAAAATTTATTAAAGTTTAAAGTTCTACTGGAATTAGTTTTACAATACTTATTAAATTTCTTTATCAAAAATGATTTAGTAAATTAATAACGAAATGAATTTTCAAGATTACATAAAAGGAAAACTATTTTTAGCACCAATGGAGAATATTACGGAGGCACCATTTCGATTAATATGTAGAAAGCTTGGAGCCGATATTGTTGTTTCAGAATTTATTTCATCTGAAGGTTTAATAAGAAATGGGAAAAAAGCAAGGGATAAGTTATTCTATTATAAAGAGGAACATCCAATCGGAATACAAATTTTCGGAGGTAATGAAAATTCTTTGATTAATTCTGCAAAATTAGTTGAGGAAGTAAATCCAGATTTTATTGATATTAATTGTGGTTGCTGGGTAAAAGATGTTGCATTAAGAGGAATGGGAGCAGGACTTTTAAGAGATTTACCCAAAATGAAAAAGTTAGTAGAATCTGTAGTTAAAAATTCAAAACTTCCTATAACTGTAAAAACAAGATTAGGATGGGATCAAAGTTCTATTGTTATCTTAGAAGTGGCAAAGATGATGGAAGACATAGGTGTTAGTGCTCTAACTGTACATTGTAGACTACGCTCTCAAGCAAATAAAGGTGAAGCAGATTGGAGTTGGATTAAAAGAATAAAAGATACTGGAATTAAATTGCCAATAATATTAAACGGAAATATTCAAACTCCAGTTGATGTTAAGAATGCATTTATGAACTATGAACCTGATGCAGTGATGATTGGACAAGCAGCTTTGAAGAATCCATGGATATTTAAACAATCAAAGTACTTTATGATTTACGGTGAATTAGAAAATGAACCTAAAATAAATGAGAAAATTGATATATGTTTAGAACATTTAAATCTATGCGTTAACTTAAAAGGAGAGAGAAAAGGAGTAATAGAATTTAGAAAATATTATACAGGATACTTGAGAAATATAAGGAATGCATCCAGTATAAGATTAACACTAATGCAATATAAAGAAGTAAAACCAATAATAGAAAAACTAAATGAACTAAAAAGAGAATATCAAAATGTTGAATAAAATATTAACACTTCTATTTTCAATTTTACTTTTGACAACACCTATAAATATAAAAAGTGAGAATAAAAACTTCGATTGGGTTGAAGAGACTCTGCAAAAAATGACTTTAAGAGAAAAAATAGCTCAAATGATAATAACATCATCTAAAGGGGTTCAAATGAATGAAGATTCAAAAGAATTTAAAAGGATAAAAAGTTTGATAATAAAAGAGAAAATTGGTGGTATAATTTTTTTCAAAGGAAATTCAAAAGAACTAGCGAGTTTAACAAACCAACTTCAGGGTTATTCTGAAGTTCCACTTTTAATGTCAGCAGATTATGAAAACGGTACAGGGATGAGATTAGTTGATGGTTCACTCTTCCCTAATAATATGGCTATCGGTGCAACAAGAAGAAGTGATCTCGTTTATAAAATGGGGCTATTGATTGCAAAGGAATGTAAAGTATTAGGGATACATCAAAATTATGCTCCTGTTGTAGATGTTAATAATAATCCTGACAATCCTATAATAAATGTACGCTCTTATGGTGAAAAACCAGAACTTGTATCTGAAATGGCAGTAAGTTTCATTAAAGGATTGCAAGATGGAAACATAATAGCAACTGCTAAGCATTTTCCAGGTCATGGAGATACAGATATAGATTCGCATAATGATTTACCTGTATTAAATTTTGATATAAAGAGACTTGAACAAATTGAGCTCTTACCTTTTAAAAATACTATTAATGCGGGAGTAAAATCAGTTATGGTTGGTCATATATCATTACCAGAAATTGACAAAGAGTTTAATTTACCAGCAAGTTTATCTCCCGTATTAATTAACTCTTTGTTGATAAATGGTTATGGGTTTAAAGGATTAGTTGTAACTGATGCTTTAGATATGGCAGGTATAACAAAAAATTATAGTACAAAACAAGTCGCATTATTAACAGTAAAAGCGGGGGTTGATTTAATCCTAATGCCTCAAAATGAAAAAGAAACAATTGATGAAATTGAAAATGCTGTCTTGAATGGAATAATTTCTGAAGATAGAATTGACAGTTCGGTAAGAAAAATTCTCTCAGTGAAAAAATGGTTAAACCTTGATGAAAATAAGTTTATAAATGAAAATGAAGTGTCAATTTATATCAACTCATCTGAAGAACAAGAGCTCTCGCAGGCGATTGCTGATGCTTCAATTACCTTAGTGAAAAATGATTCAAAAGCAATTCCAATAATAAGAAAAGATAATATATTCACTTTAATAAATATAAATAACACATTAGATAGAAGAGCATCCGATTTATTTATAGAATTGATGAAAAATGATAGTAATTTCAAACTTGAATCAGTATATGATTATCCTCAAGAAAATCAGGATATAAATTCTATTATTGAAAATATTCCAATATCAAATTTTTGTATTGTACCAATATTTTCTAAAGTTGTTCATAAATCAGGGACTGTAAGTTTACCAAAACACCAAATCGAATTTATAAAAAAACTTCAAGTTAGAGGGACAAGGGTACTTGTAATATCTTTTGGAAATCCATATATATTAAGGGATTTTACAGATATAGATTCATATATATGTGCATATAGTGATGTTCCTACTTCAGTAGTAGCAGTATATAAAGCGTTGACAGGACAAATTGATTTCAATGGTAAATTACCAATTACTATAAATGATGAATTTAAATATGGTTACGGATTAAAAATTCATAATTAAAAATTTATGGTAGAAAAAAATCTTGAAGATTTAAGAAAAACTTACAAATTAAAATCACTTGATACTAAAGAAGTAAAATTAAACCCCTTTGAACAATTTTCAGATTGGTTCGATGAAGTATTGAATTCTGGCTTAATTGAACCTAATGCGATGATACTCGCTACTGCTGATAAAAATGGTAAACCATCTGCAAGAACTTTACTTTTAAAAGGATTTAGTGATAAGGGTTTTGTTTTTTATACAAACTATGAAAGTAGGAAAGGAAGAGAAATAGCCGAAAATAATAAAGCAACAATATTGTTCTATTGGCCAGAATTAGAAAGACAGGTAAGAATAGAAGGTATAGTAGAAAAAATTTCAAGAAAAGAGTCTGAACGATATTTTAAGACAAGACCATTTACAAGTAAAATTGGTGCATGGGCATCTAATCAAAGTGAAGTAATAAACAGTAGATTTACAATAATAAAGAAATTTTTATATTATTTAGCAAAATTTCATTCTAAGGATATACCAATCCCTGATTTTTGGGGTGGATATGTTTTAATACCTGATAATTTTGAGTTCTGGCAAGGAAGACCTAGTAGGTTACACGATAGAATAAGATATAGATTAGAAAACGGTCTCTGGATTATTGAAAGACTCTCGCCATAATAAAAAAATAGCGGTTAAGTATCATACTTAACCGCTATTTAATAATAACTTTAATTATCTTTATTTAATCAACATCATTCTCTTTACATCTACAAACCCATTGGATTCTAGTCTATAGAAATATACTCCACTTGCTAAATTCGATGCATCAAAATCTATTGTATAATATCCTGCCGGCTTTACCTCATTAACCAGATTGGCTACCTCT
>JAOADD010000008.1 GCA_026417495.1 Ignavibacteria bacterium | reverse complement strand
AAAGTTATGCAGATTATAGATTGGGTAATAGTAGGTGCATATTTTCTTTTGTCGTTGGGGATTGGGTTGTATTTTTTTAAGGATGCAGGAAGAAATATTCGAGAGTTTTTTTTAACGGATAGAAACTTATCTTGGTGGATTGCTGGGCTTTCAATGGTTGCTACGACCTTTGCTGCAGATACTCCTCTTGCAGTAACTGAACTTGTGAATAAAAATGGAATTGCAGGAAACTGGCTATGGTGGAATATGTTAATTGGTGGAATGCTTACTACATTCTTTTATGCAAAATTGTGGAGGAGGGCTAATATTTTAACAGATTTAGAATTTATTGAAAAAAGATATTCAGGTGTTTCTGCTTCTATTTTGCGCGGCTTTAAAAGCATTTATCTCGGATTATTTATGAATGTAATAATCATGGGTTGGGTAAATCTCGCCATGATGAAAATATTAATTGGAATATTTCCTGAGTATGTGAATGAATCTAATGTGTTGATATTCATTTCAATTGCAATGTTAATAACCGCAATCTATTCCGCAGTAAGTGGGCTATGGGGAGTAGCATTCACTGATGCTTTTCAATTCATACTAGCAATGGCAGGATGTATAGTATTAGCGATACTTGTTGTGAATAGTGATCAAATAGGTGGGATAAGTGGGTTACAATCAAAATTACCTGATTGGGCGTTAAATTTTTTACCAAAGCTCTCGTCGGATGAGGGAACAAATATTTCATATTCCGGAGCATTTGCAATACCAATCTCAACTTTTCTTGCATATATAGGTATTCAATGGTGGGCATCATGGTATCCAGGAGCAGAACCAGGAGGTGGTGGATATGTTGCACAAAGGATGATGAGTACAGAGTCTGAAAAAGATTCAGTTTTTGCAACACTCTTTTTTCAAATTGCACACTATGCTATTAGACCATGGCCTTGGATTTTAGTTGGGCTTTCTACTATGATACTTTATCCCGACTTGCAGGACAAGGGAATGGGATATGTAAAAGCAATGAATGATTTCTTACCAACTGGATTAAAAGGATTAATGGTAGCTGCATTTTTTGCAGCATACATGTCAACTATTGCAACTCATTTAAATTGGGGTACATCATACTTAGTAAATGATTTTTATAAAAGGTTTTATCGAAAATACGAGAATCAATATCATTATGTAGATGTTTCAAGAATAATCACAATTTGTTTAATGATTCTCTCTATACTTGTTACAACTCAGATGAATACAATTTCAGGTGTATGGGAATTTGTCATAGAATGTGGAGCAGGACTCGGTCTTGTACTTATATTAAGATGGTTCTGGTGGAGAATTAATGCAATAAGTGAAATTACAGCAACTGTAGCTCCTTTTGTTTTTTTGGGTGCAATAAAAATATTAAAGCATTCAGGAATTATATTCCCTGTTTTTAAGTTAGGAGCCTTCGTTATAGATATTAATAAAGGTTTCCCAGATACTCTTTATGTGATAGTTCCTCTAACTACAATATCATGGTTGATAGCAACATATATTACGAAACCAGTAGATATCTTTGTCTTATATTATTTTTATATTGATATACATCCCAGCAACCTTGGGTGGAAAAAAATTATAACAAAATTTAATAATTGGTATTGGGATACGGATCCCTATGAGATAAGACGTCGATATGGTGTTTATAAACTGCCAGAAAGTGATAAAGGATTTGGTAAACTTTTTATATGCTGGGGTGCAGGGATTGTACTTGTTTATATGTTTCTATTTGGGACAGGAAACCTTATTTTTGCTAATTATATCAGTTCTCTGATTTATTATGGAATAGGTATTGTTGCTGGAATTGTACTATATAAGAATTTTGATAAAGAAATTTATAAATGTTGATTAAGATCAATTACTTAACAAAAGAAGCTTTTAGAGGTTTAAATAAAGCAAAACTATCCACCTCAACTGCAGTATTTACCATAACACTTTCATTGATATTAATATCAATATTCATTTCTCTATCTTTATATTCAAACAGATTGATTAAAGCAATAAAGGATAAAGTCGAGATAGAAGTATTTTTAGCAGATGATATAAATTCAGATGAGTTGAATGAGCTGAAAGATAAAATTAGGACTATAGGTGGTGTAAAAAATATTACATATATCTCTAAGGAGGAAGCTCTAAAAATTTTTGAAAATGAATTTGGGAAAGAAATGTTAGAGATTTTAGAATACAATCCACTACCTGCATCAATAAAGATTAACTTATACGACGAATATAAATCAATAGAGAGACTGAATAAAATTAAACAACAGATAGCAGCACTTCCAAAAGTAGATGATATAAAATTTCCAGAGAAATATTTAGAAATAATTGAAAAGAATTCATCTTTAATTTTGACAATTAATCTTGTCTCGCTTGTTTTGATTTCCCTTTCATCAATATTTTTGGTATCAAATACAATAAGACTTGTAATAGCATCCCGCAGAAAATTAATTGAACTATTGAAATTACTTGGAGCGAAAACTTCATTTATTGTATCCCCTTTTGTAATTGAAGGATTTATAATAGGAATATTTGGTGTTATATTTGCACTAATAATACTCTTCTTGTTTAATATATACCTTTCTTCACCTTTTTTCAAAAATGAACTTAAAATAACCTTGATATCATACGATTATATTATCTATATATTATTGATTGGAGTTTTTTTAGGTGTGTTTGGAAGTATAATTTCTGTTAGAAGATTTTTAAAAAAAGAAAAAACCTAAAACTATGTTAAAAGAAGGAGATAAAGCACCAGACTTTTCTCTCCTTGCAGATACGGGAGAAAAAATTTCCTTAAATAAATTTAAAGGAAAAAAAGTTGTACTTTATTTTTACCCAAAGGATAATACTACAGGTTGTACTGCTGAAGCTTGCGATTTCAGAGATAACATTAAAATGTTTAATAGAAAAAACACTGTTATAATTGGTGTGAGCAAAGATAGTATTGAATCTCATAAAAAATTTAAAGAGAAATATAAGTTACCATTTTTACTTTTATCAGATCAATCTCTAGATGTTCTAAAAGCGTATGGAGTCTGGAAAGAAAAAACTCTTTATGGTAAAAAATTTATGGGGGTTGAACGAACAACATTCATTATCGATGAAGATGGTAAAATTGTAAAAATCTTTCCAAAAGTAAAAGTAAAGGGACATATAGAAGAAATAATAAAAAATTTAAAATGAACTCAGAAATAGAAGTTAAAAGAGTAAAAACTGAGGAAGAAAAGTACCGCTTCATTAAATTTCCATGGAAAATATATAAAGGGGATAAAAATTGGGTACCACCTTTAATTTTTGATGTGAGGAGAAACTTAACAAACACAATAAACCCTTTTTTTAAACATGCTGAAGCAGCACTTTTTCTTGCATATAAAAATAAGGAATTAGTGGGAAGGATTGCTGCTATCGTAAATTATAATCACAATAGTTTCCATAACGATAAGGTAGGATTTTTCGGTTACTTTGAATGCATAGATAATTATAAGGTTGCAAATGCATTATTTCAAGCAGCGGCTGATTACTTAAAGTCGAAAGGGATGGAGGTGATTAGAGGACCTATAAATTTATCTACAAACGATGAGGTAGGCTTACTTATTAAGGGATTTGATTCACCACCAGTTTTATTGATGACATACAACCCTTCATATTATATAGAATTAATTCACAACTTCGGATTTACTAAAGCAAAAGATCTATATGCTTATCATGTGGGAGAAAGTATATTGTCAAATAAAGAAGTTTTAGATAAGTTAAAAAGAGTAAGTGAGATAGTTAAGAAAAGAGATAAAATTACATTCCGAACTTTGAGAATGAAAGAGCTTGTAAGCGAATTAAATAAAATTAAAGAAGTATACAATAATGCGTGGAAATATAATTGGGGTTTTGTACCTATGACAGACGAAGAGTTTGAATTCGTAGCTCATACACTTCGCCCCCTTGCAGATCCTGATTTGGTTTACTTTGCAGAATATGAAGGTCGTCCTGTGGGATTTTCAATGGCACTTCCCGATTACAATCAAGTGTTTATAAAAATGAATGGAAGATTATTCCCATTTGGAATCTTCAAATTACTTAAATATAGAAAAAAGATAGACGGAATAAGGTTAATTACAATGGGAATAATTCACGAATTCCAGAAAAAAGGGATAGAAGCAGTTTTTATTAAGGATACTATAGAAACTTGCTATAGGAAAGGAATTAAACATGCAGAAATTTCATGGGTTTTAGAAGACAATATTCCAATGGTTCAGACTGCCGTAAATCTAGACGCTGAGTTATATAAGATATATAGAATTTATGATAGAGTTATATAATAAATAATTGATATTTTTTTAAAATTTTTTAATATATATTTGTAAGAAATACCTAATCTCATCTTGTTAGAATTAAAAAAAAATACCATCGGTATTTCTAAAAAATTAATCCTTTAAAGTATATAAAATAATTTTGTTCTTTTAAAACATTAGCATTATTTTTTTAATTAACAAATTTAACTTATTCATAAACTAAAGAAAGGAAATAAAGTTATGTCATTTGCACAAGAAATCCTTGAAATGGTAAAAGCTAAAGATCCAGCACAACCAGAATTCCATCAAGCAGTAATGGAAGTAGTAAATTCCCTGGAGTTGGTTCTCGAAAGGCATCCTGAGTACAAAGCACACAAAGTAATCGAGAGAATTATCGAACCTGAAAGAGTTATTATGTTTAGAGTACCATGGTTAGATGACCAGGGAGAAATTCAAGTAAACAGAGGTTTCAGAATTGAGATGAATAGTGCAATTGGACCTTACAAAGGAGGGTTAAGATTCCATCCATCTGTGAATCTTGGAATTTTAAAGTTCCTTGCATTTGAACAAGTATTCAAAAATGCGCTTACCACTTTACCTATGGGTGGTGGCAAAGGTGGTTCAGACTTTGACCCAAAAGGAAAGAGTGATAACGAAGTTATGAAATTCTGCCAAAGCTTTATGACTGAACTCTTCAGACACATTGGACCTGATACCGATGTTCCCGCTGGTGATATTGGAGTAGGTGCAAGAGAAATTGGATATATGTTTGGACAATACAAGAGAATTATGAATGAATTTACTGGAGTATTGACTGGAAAAGGATTGAATTGGGGCGGTTCACTAATTAGACCAGAAGCAACAGGTTATGGTGCAGTATATTTTGCAGCTGAAATGTTAAAGACAAGAAATGAAACATTAGAAGGAAAGATTTGTCTTGTTTCTGGTAGTGGAAATGTTGCTCAATATACAGTAGAGAAATTGTTACATCTTGGAGCAATTCCTGTTACACTTTCAGATTCAGGTGGATACATCTATGACCCCGAAGGAATTGGATACGAAAAATTAGAATTTGTAAAAGAATTAAAGAATGTCAAGAGAGGAAGAATTTCTGAATACGTAGAAAAATATAAATCTGCAACCTACTTCCCTGTAGATCCAAAGTTAGATTACAATCCACTTTGGGATCATAAAGCACAATGTGCATTCCCAAGTGCAACACAAAATGAAATAAATGGAAAAGATGCTGCTAACTTAATTAAAAATGGAGTTTATGTAGTTAGTGAAGGTGCAAATATGCCAACAACACCAGAAGGAATTGATATATTCCTTGATAATAAGATTTTATATGGACCAGGAAAAGCAGCAAATGCTGGTGGTGTTTCAGTTTCAGGACTTGAAATGACTCAAAATAGCATGAGACTCAGATGGACAAGAGAAGAAGTGGATAAAAAACTTCAGGAAATAATGAAGAATATTCATGACAATTGCTATCAAACTGCAGAAAGATTTGGAACTCCAGGAAACTATGTTAACGGAGCGAATATTGCAGGTTTCCTTAAAGTTGCAGATGCAATGATAGATTTAGGTGTTGTGTAATCATTTATTACACTCAATTTTTATACATTCGGAGCGAATTTAAATATTCGCTCCTTTTTTTTATATTGCAAATAAAGTAGTTTATAAAATCTCTTTATGACTGAACCTAAAACAAGTTGGTTAGACCAGAACTACATTACACTTTTTCAGGAATTCCATAACTTAATGAAAAAAAGGATTAGAGATGTATTGCTTGTATCAAGTTTATACGATTTATATTTGTTTGAGGAAGACGGTAGGTTATATGAATTAATCAGAAACGAATATCAAGGATTACAACTAACTCATGCACCCGAAATTACAAGAACAAGTAGTGTTAAAGAAGCATTAGATATTTTAGAAAAAGAGGAAAAGAAATTTGATTTAGTTATAACTACCTTACATACAGAAAATATTCCAGCAATAGAATTTGCAAAAAGTATAAAAAGGATAAATCCAGATATACCAATAGTATTACTTTCACTTGATAATTTAGAGATTAAGAATCTTCTTAATAGACCTGATATATCCGTTTTCGAAAAAATTTTTATTTGGACTGGCGACTATAGATTGATATTGGGGATAATTAAAAGTCTTGAAGATAAAATGAACATAGAAAATGATACAAAACTTATAGGTGTACAATGTATTATTTTAATTGAAGATGATATAAGAAGTTACTCAACATTTTTACCAGTAATATATACTGAAATTATCAAACAATCACGCAGACTAATCTCTGAAGGGATTAATCTATATCATAAATCCTTAAGAATGCGTGCAAGACCAAAGATTATTCTTTGTACAAGCTATGAAGAAGCAATGCACTATTTTAATAAGTATCAAGAGTATGTTCTTGGTGTAATTTCAGATGTTGAATTTAGTAAAGATGGAGTACATAACAAAGATGCAGGTTTTATATTTGCAGAGGAAGTTCGTAAACACTATACTGATATTCCTATCTTGTTGCAATCATCAGACCCAACCAATAAAGAGAAAGCAGAAAACTACAAACTTAGTTTTCTCTTAAAACAATCACCAGTTTTTCTACATGAACTAAGAGAATTTATTACAAATAATTTTGGTTTTGGGGATTTCGTATTCAAAACGCCCGATGGAAAGGAAGTAGGTAGAGCAACAGATTTACTCTCTTTAGAGAAAGTCTTAAAGGATATACCAGCAGAATCAATTCGTTATCATGGTGAGCGAAATCATTTTTCTAACTGGCTTAAAGCTCGAACAGAGTTTTGGCTTGCAGATAAACTAAGACCCCAGAAAGTAGAAGATTATAATTCGATTGAAGATTTAAGACGATATTTAATAGCAGCACTAAAGCAATACAGAAAAGTCAGGACAAGAGGGATAATAACTGATTTTAATAAAGCTACATATGACCCAAAACTACATTTTGCAAGAATAGGAGGAGGTTCACTCGGAGGTAAAGCTAGAGGGTTAAGTTTTTTGAACACTCTAATAAACAACTTTGGTATAACGAATAAATTCCCCGGTGTTATAATCGATGTTCCACCATCAGTGGTGATTGGGACTGATGCATTTGATCAATTTTTAGATGAAAACAATTTACGTGGTTTTGCTCTTAAATCAGATGATTATGAAGAAACAAAGCGAAGATTTTTTAATGCAGAAAAATTTCCCCCCGATATTGTAGCAAGTTTAAGAGATTTCTTGGAATTAGTAAAGTTTCCTTTATCCGTACGTTCTTCAAGCCTTCTTGAGGATTCACAGTATCATCCATTTGCAGGTGTTTATGAAACTTATATGATTCCAAATAATCATCCGAATATTGAAAACAGATTAAAAGACCTGTTAAATGCTATAAAACTTGTTTACGCTTCTACTTTTTCACCAAACGCAAAGAATTATTTTAAAATTACATCCTATAGACTTGAAGAAGAAAAAATGGCTGTTATAATACAGCGCATGGTAGGAACAGTTCATAAAAACCGATTCTACCCCGATTTTTCTGGAGTAGCAAAATCCTATAATTTCTATCCATTACCACCAATGACTGCAAAAGATGGTGTTGTACTTGTAGCTCTTGGCTTGGGAATAACAATCGTTGAGGGTGGAAATTGTGTTAGATTTTGCCCAAAATACCCTACAAAATTAATTCAGTTTTACAATCCGAAGGAAGCAATATCTAATAATCAAAAATATTTTTATGCACTTGATCTTGAATCAGAGTATAACGATTCAAGCTATAAATATATAGAAGAATATACAAAATTATATGATATACACTCCGCAGAATCAGATGGGACACTACATTTTGTCGGTTCAACTTATTCTCATGAAAACCATGCAATATACGATGGAATATCAAGACCAGGTAGTAGATTAGTAACTTTTGCACCCATACTGAAAAATAACCTATTTCCTCTACCATCAATTTTGGAATTATTATTGAATTTAGGGTCATCAGGAATGGGGACACCTGTTGAGATTGAGTTTGCTGTCAGAATGTCTGTTCCAAAAGGAGAACCAAAAGAATTCGGAGTTTTACAGATGAGACCAGTGGTTATCTCAGAAGATTCATTAGACCAGATAGTGAACAATTTTGATAAAAAACAGTTAATATGTCTAAGTAACGAAATACTTGGTAATGGTACTATTGATTATATTAAAGATATAGTTTTTGTTGATATTCACAAATTTGAGAGATCAAAAACAAGAGAAATTGCTTTAGAAGTAAGCCAATTTAACTCCAAACTACTTGATGAAAATAAACCATATTTACTTATAGGTTTGGGCAGGTGGGGTACTCTTGATCCATGGCTTGGTATACCAGTTTCTTGGGCAAATATTTCAGGTGCAAAAGTAATTGTAGAAGCAGGTATGAAGGATATGGATGTTGAACCATCACAGGGTTCACATTTCTTTCATAATATCACTTCATTTATGATACACTATTTTACTATAAATTCGAAAATTAAAGATAATTTTATCGATTGGGAATGGCTTTTATCTCTACCACCAATAGAAGAGAAAAAATATGTCAAGCACATTAGGTTAGACAATCCAATAATAGTAAAAATGAATACTCATCAAAAATTAGGTGTTATAATTAAACCAAAACCAAACTAATACAACTTTAAATAAATAACATAACATATATATTTTATTAATAAATACATCAATCATTTAAAGTTAATCAAAATATTAAAAAATAATATCATTCAATTTTTTTTATTTTTCTATTGACAAATCAATATAATATCTTTATATTGATGGTCATAAAATATCACTGATATGGTTTATTAAACTATGAAGTGATTTTTTTTTATTGTTAAACTAAAAAAGGAGAAATTTTGAATCAAAAGAACTTATGGTGTTTAATGATTTTGATTGGCATCATTTTTAGTTTCGTAAACCCTGTTAGTGCAATATATCGTGATCCCTTTGTAAAACTTACAAAAAAATCAAACACTTATGTAGAAGAAGGAATTGCTTCATGGTATGGGCCCGGTTTTCACGGAAGGAAAACAGCTAGTGGAGAATATTTTAATACATATGATTTCACAGCTGCCCATAGAACCCTTCCCTTTGGAACTTATCTTAAAGTAACCAATCTCGAAAACGGTAGATATACAATAGTAAAAGTTAACGACCGCGGTCCTTATGTTTTTGGTAGAATTATTGACCTTTCTTTTGCTGCAAAAGAAGAACTTGGAATGGGTGGATTGGCAAGAGTCAGAATTGAATTATACAATGAGGAAGAAGAACTTTCAGAGGAAGAAACCGAAGTAGAAGGATTTTTACCTTCTAATCTTTTTGAAGATGTTATTCTTAAAAAATACAATAGTTTAAATAAAGTCTACACCTTCAAAAAGATAGATTTAAAACTTCTTTCTCCGAATGTAGATGAAGCAAACGCACAAATATATTACAAACAAGAAAATGAAGACTATTTTAATAGTTCAGAGATCAATATTAATTCAATATCTGGCTATGTAATTAAAATAATCAAAACAAAGGGTGATTACGATACGAAAGATATAATAGAGAAACTTGAAAATTTTGGATATCACAATATCTTTATCCAAGTCATTCCTAAAAAGGATTCATCAATTTTCTATGTACTAACAGGAATTTATCCTACCGAGAATGATGCCAAAGATGATATTAAGAGATTAGAGAAAGAAGGTTTCACAGTTAAACTATGTAAATTCAGGAGTTAAAAAAAAAGCCGCTTCAAGCGGCTTTTTTTTTATTATATATGTTTATAGAATACAAACTTATTTAGAAATTTTATTTACAAATTTCATATAATCATAATCCATCTTATAAAATACAATTGCTTTGTAAATAGCTTTTGCAACATCATTTTGCCCTTTTTGTGATTTAAGATATCGTTCATCTCCAACATTGGACAAAAATCCACATTCAACAAGTAAAACTGGCATAGAAGCACCTATAAGAACAAAATACCCTTCTTGTTGAATTCCCCTACTTTCCAGCACAGTCCCTTTAGTAAGTTCTAATTCCAAAATAGTGGCAAAATACTCAGACATTTTGAAATATACATTTTGTAAAAGTGGTACAGCAATAGTCGTATATTCTTTCCAAAACACAGATGATGTATCTGATTTTGGTAATAAAAAGAATTTGTTTTCTAATTTTGTAATTTCTTCTGCTTCATTGGTTCTATTTAGGTCTGAAATATAAATTTCGAATCCGTTTTTATCATGCTCTTCTTTCTTCTTATAATTACAATGTATACTCACAAATAAATCTCCATTATTTTCATTAGCAATTTTACCTCTTTCCTTAAGTTCAATAAATTCGTCTTTTTCACGTGTTAAAATAATCCTTATATCATCATACTTTTCAGCTAAATATTCTTTTACTTTTAATGCTATGGATAGATTAATATTCTTCTCATATACTCCTGTAGTCCCTGTTGTCCCTGGGTCTTTTCCCCCGTGACCTGGGTCTAAAATTACAGTAAATACATCTTTTTCAGGTTCTGTATTTTCAGCAAAAGAATTAGTAAGTATAAAAATACTAAATAATATAGTATATAAAAATAAGTTTAATTGATTCATTATATATAAAATAAGAAAATAATGAAAATAATTTAATGATAAAATTTACTAAAATGTTAATTTGAAATAATAAAATTAATTTTTCTCCCTTTGTAGCGGGAGCAGGATTTGAACCTGCGACCTTCGGGTTATGAGCCCGACGAGCTACCAGCTGCTCCATCCCGCGGTTTGAACAAATATATTGAATTTTTTAAAATCTTTCAATGAATTATCATTTACTCATTTATTTATTTTGTGAGTTGAATACAATTTTTTTAATAGATAACTTGTTTTTGAAATTAATGATTCTATGAAAGTAGTTGTTTGCATTTCTTATATACCAGACCCAAATAATGAATTCATATTATCACCTAATAGGAAATTTTTTTTAATAGACAATTTAAATTTCATTATTAACCCATTTGATGAATATGCTATTGAAGAAGCAGTACAATTAAAAGAAAAAACAGGTGCTGAAACAATCGTTGTGTGCTACGGTCCCCCAAGATATAAAGAAGCAATCAGAAAAGCATACAGTTTCGGAATAGATAAAGGGGTTTTAATACAAAGTAATTTGGATAATTTTGATTCATTTACAGTCGCAAAAAACCTTGCTGATTTTATTCAGGAAATTAAACCAGATTTAATTTTTTTCGGGAAGCAATCAATTGATTTTGATGGTAACTCAGTACATGGCATGGTGGCTGAAATCATAGGAATACCTTCAATAAATATTGCTATTAAGATAAATTATTCAAACGGTCAAATAACTGTTGAAAGAGAAGTTGAAGATGGTCGAGAAATTTTAACATTGAAATTGCCAGCAATAATTGGAACTCAAAAAGGAATTAATACCCCAAGATATCCAAAATTGAAAGATGTATTAGCTTCCAAAACAAAATCTATTGAAATTAGAGATGAATGTTATTCAAAAAATAAAATTGATATTTTCGAAATAAAACATTCACAAACAAAAGCCCAGGGAAGAATTCTAAAAGAAAATTCTGAAAGTATAACAGAACTTATTAAATTTCTGAAAGATGATATAAAAATATTATAAGATAACATGATTAAAATTCTAGCATATATAGAAAGTCATAATAATAATTTCAAAAAATCTTCATTGGGTTTAATTTCTTTCTTAAAAAATATTTTTAAGGGATTAGATATAAAGTTAGATTTCTTAGTTATTAATTCATTATCCGATGTAAAAAATAAAGAGCTTCATAAGTACGGAGCAGAAAATTTGATATTTATAAATAATGATGAAATTAACTCATTTGCTAATACAGAATATATTTTATATTCGCACTCAGCAATTGCAAAAATTATATCTGATTTAATTATTGAAAAAAATTATAATTTATTTATACTATTGGCAACATCATTTGGTTTGGAAATTGCACCAAAAATAGCAATAAAAACCGAATCAGTTTACATCTCTGATTGTACTTCATTTGAGATAAAAGACGGAATGATAAATGTAATAAAACCAATATGTTCAGGTAATTATGAAGCAATTTATAAATTATGTAATGAAAGAGTAATAATTTCATTAAGGCCAAATTTCAAAATTAAAGAATATCAAGAAAATACAACCTGCAACTTTATCAAACTTGAAAAGGAAAAGCTCAAATTAGAAGAATCAGATTTTAAAGTATTAACTGAAAAAATTATTTATGACACTAACAACAAAAACATTTCAGATTCAGATATAGTAATATCAGGAGGTCTTGGAATGCAAAACGCAGAAAACTTTCGATTAATAGAGGAACTTGCAGAAATTCTTAATGGAGCTGTCGGTGCTTCAAGGGCAGTTGTTGATAAAGGGTGGCGACCGCATTCTGAGCAAGTTGGGCAGACAGGTAAGACAATATCCCCTACTTTATACATAGCTTGCGGTATTAGTGGATCACTTCAACATCTAGCGGGGATGTCTAAATCAAAATATATAGTTGCAATAAACAAAGATGAAAACGCTCCTATATTTAAAATTTCGGATTTTGGAATTGTCGGAGATGCATTAGAAATATTACCTGCTTTGATTACAGAAATCAAGAAATACAAATAGGTTTTTACCTTTAATATTTACTTGAAATAATATAAATTTATAATAAATAATACTGAAACTTTAATAAAATAATATTTGTATAATTCAATAAAGAGGAATTTAAATGAATGGTGATAATGACATAATACAAGTTGAGATTTATGGTATTTCTTTATCTTCATCCCTAACTGGAGGAGGATATGCTATTATATTGAAAGAAGTAGAGGGAGAAAGAAGGGTACCTATTATTATTGGTCAATTTGAGGCACAGGCAATTGCATTACAACTTGAAAATATCACACCACCAAGACCTTTGACACACGATTTATTAAAAAATGTAATTGAAGCATTTGGATTCTCAATTGAATATATAGTAATAAATGAACTTAAAGATTCAACATTTTATGCTCGAATAAAATTTGATTCAGAAACAATAGAAGACATAGACGCAAGACCTTCAGATGCGATTGCATTAGCGCTAAAATTCAATGCACCAATTTATATATCAGCAAGTATCCTTGACGAAATCGGATTTACACCTGAGCAACAAGGAATTGCTGATGGAAATATCGACGAAGAAAAGAAAGCAAAAGATACAAAAGCTGATTTGAAAGAACAAAGGCAGAAGAAATTAGAAAAGCTTAAAAAAGACCTTGAAGATGCAGTAGCAAAAGAGGAATACGAAAAAGCTGCAGCTTTAAGGGATGAGATAAAGAAACTTGAAAATTATAACTTTAACTAAAAAAATAAATATGAATAAGAAGATTTTTCTTATTATTGTAATATTATATTCTTTTAATTCCTTAACATTCGGACAAAGCTGGATATCAAACTTTAATAATGAAAAGCTTGCACTAAAAACCTTAATCACACCACCTTCCTCAAAAGTAGATTTGGGGGTAGGAGCTGGTTTTTCATTTTTCAACAATAAAACCGGATTTGCTGTCGGAATGTTTTCGGAAATTAAACTTGAGAGTTTTTCTATAGTCCCACAAGCAAATTACTGGAAAATAGATAACACATCAAATTTTGAAATGGCAGGACTTGTGAGATATAACATTCAAACAAGTTCATTAAAACCTTATGTTGATGGTGGAATTGGAATTAATTTTTACGATGATAAAGACAAGAAGGAAAGTTTTACAAAACTTGGAGTAGATGTGGGGGGAGGATTAAACTTCGAAGGTATTTTTGACAAAAATATAATTTTCGTTGATGGTAAATACAAAATTATTATAAGTGATACAGGTAATAAATATGGTTATACACTAACATTTGGTATTAAGTTTCCTTTATAAATTTACCTTTCATTATAAAATGTACTGGGGATAAAACAATCTGGAATGTATAGATTAGTTATTGATATAGGTAATACATATTTTAAAGCTGCCCTTGGAAAAAATTATTTACTCAAAAGTACATTTAAAAAATTTCCATACGATAAAAAAAATTTTAAATCAGATTTTACATATTTTCTAGATAGAACTTTTGTAAAACAAAAAGAAAAAATTTTTCAAGTAGGTATATCATTATGTAATATTGGTTACAAAAAGTTCAGCGAGAGAATAATTAAGCAACTATTTTTTATTAATCCATATTTCATCTCTTACGATTCAAAATTACCAATAAAAATTAAATACCCAAAAACTTTGGGTATAGATAGAATCTGTTCTTCTGTTGGTGCTGTAAGAAGATATAGTAATAAATCTGAAATCCTTGTCATCGATTTTGGTACAGCAACTACTTTTAATTTAATTATAAATAATACCTTTATCGGTGGAATGATTTCTGCAGGTATAGCTACAAGTCTAAAATCACTAATTCAGAGTACAGATTTACCTAAAGTCAAAATTGATATTAATAAAATAACAATTACTCCAAGAAATACAATTTCAGCAATAAATTCTGGTATACTATATCAGACTATATCCTTAACTAATTTTGTGATAAATGAATTAAAAAAGAGATATAATAATTTAATCACAATTTGCACGGGTGGATATGGTGAAGTGTTGTCAAAAAAGATAAAAGAGATAAAGAATTATTATCCTCATTTAGTATTAGAAGGTGCAAATGAAATTTTAAAGTTAAACTCAGAAGATTAAATGAAAAAAACACTCAAACCCCTTTGGAGATTTTCACAAAAAGGAAATCTATGGAGTATATATAATGCTGGTAACAATTACGTAACTGGAGAGACACGCGATTATGAAAATAAAATACCACATTTTTTTACTATTGAATCAAAAACAGGTAAAGTAGTTTTGAAAAACTTTGTTTATGATAAAAACGACTCCCTCCTATCTTCAATAGCAGCTTCTGAAAAATATTTATTTCTTAGCAGATTAATCAGTACCGAAGCACCAATACATAAAGGAATTATAGCAATTGATTTATTGACAGGGGAAAAGGTATGGGAAAATAATGAATATGAATATATGTTTCACACAACCGATTCTATATATTCAAAAAAAACAGAATTCGAAAATATTAAATATCAAAAATTAGATATCAATTCAGGAGAAATAGTTGAAAATTATCATGAAAATAATACTTCAACATTATTTGAAATCAGAAATAAAACATTTGAAAAAGATTTAGAAGTCGAAAAAAATTTTCCTTTATTTAACAAAGACTTTGCAACAGACTCTGCAAAAGAAATATTCAAATATGAATTAGAAGACAATCAAAAAAATGAAGTTGAATTCATCGAAACAGAAAAAATATTAATTTTCACATATTCGAAAAAGAGTATTGATAATTTCTATCAAATTTATCTGTGTATCTATGATAAAATAAATCACAAAAAAATATTTGAAGAAAAAATTTACAATAAAGCACCTTTAGTATTTCCTGACAACTTTTTTATTGTAGAAAATCTTCTTTACTACATTAAAGAAAAAAAAGAACTAGTTGCTATAAAACTTAATTCATAAAATTATGATTTGCATTTCAGAAGAAATTATAATAACAACTCGTGGTAATTGCGACATAATAGATATCACAAATAAGGTGGAAGATATTCTTCACAAGCATAGAATAAAAAGTGGACAATGCACAGTTTTTTCAGTAGGCTCAACAGCTGGAATAACAACTATAGAATATGAGCCAGGATTACTTAGAGATTTGCCTGATTTTTTAGAAAAAATAATTCCATCTAATGT
>JAOADD010000058.1 GCA_026417495.1 Ignavibacteria bacterium | reverse complement strand
TTTATTTTAGTGATGAATTAAATGGTGCGGAACCAGCACCACCAGTAAAAGCGGAGCATATTTGTTTGATTGGTGAACTTGCAAAAGTACGAAATGGAAAATCTATTGCATTTACAGGTGAGACTATTGGTTGTGCAGGTGGTAGGAGATATTCAGGATTTTCAAAAAAACTGATGCCTGACTTCAGGTATTTTCTCTCCTGTGGAATACCTGGTAAATTGGAAGGTGAGCGGTATAAAAAGACGCCTGAAATTGTTGATAGACTGCTTGCAGAGATGCCTGAGATTCCAACTGCAAAGAAATTTATTATATTTAAACGAATTGATAAATTAACTGAAATTGATGAGCCTGATGTAATTATTTTCTTTGCAAAACCAGATGTGCTTTCGGGACTCTTTACACTTGCGGGATTTGATGAATTTAATCAATATTCTGTTGTTGCTCCTTTTGGTGCTGGTTGTGCAACGATTATTCAATTACCTTACCTTGAGAACTTAAAACAAGAGCCGAAATGTGTGCTGGGGATGTTTGATGTTTCCGCTCGCCCCTATGTTCCTGAAAATGTACTTTCTTTCGCTGTGCCTATTAAAAAATTTATCACTATGGTTAAAAATATGGATGAAAGTTTTCTTATTACTGACTCATGGAAAGCTGTAATGAAAAGAATATAAAATAGAAAGTGGGTGAGAAAAACAGTATTTGATTCATTGATATTTTTATTGTTTAGCAATATTGTTGCTATTCAGCTCCTTAAACCTTTTGCAAATAAGAGTGGTTGTATTCTTTTCGGGGTGATGTTTAGTAATAAATTGTTTAGTAATTTGATTTTTCTTTTTGTGTAGCGCATAAGCTTAAAAACACAAAAGATTATCAGAAAATCATTTTGTGGAAATTAATAATTTCCTTTTATTTACAGTAAAAAAATTTTTTAAAAATTATATAAAAAAATCAGTATTGATTTAACACTTTGAATCTTTAATTTGAATAGCGGACTTTCTTAATTTCTTAAAGCGTGAACAATGTTTTTTGGGGGGAGAGTAACTTTTTCTGATTTTATTTTATTTTCAAATTCCTCTCTGAATTTTATTATAGTCCATTTTACAGGTAATGCAACCGCTTCTCCAAATGCACAAATAGTTTTTCCTGCTATATTATCTGAAATGTTAATTAATAAGTCTAAATCTTCTTTCCTACCTAATCCTTCATCAATTCGTTTTAAAATTTTAAGTAGCCAACCGCATCCTTCCCTGCATGGAGTGCACTGTCCGCAAGATTCATGATAGTAGAACTGTACGATTCTTATTAACACTTTCAGAATGTCTGTGTCTTCATTCATTACGATTATACCTGCTGTGCCTATTGAAGAGCCAATTGCTTTTAAACTTGCATCATCCATTTTAATTGTAGAGCATTCTTCTTTTGTTAGTGGTGGCATTGAAGTTCCACCAGGTATTACCATTTTTATTTCCTTGTTATCAGTAACGCCACCGCAGTAATCATTTATTATAGTCATAAGTGGAGTCCCAGTTTCTAATTCATACACACCTGGTTTATTTATATGTCCACTTACTCCGAAAAGCAGTGTACCTGGATGTTTTGGTTCTCCAATAGATGCATACCACTTACCACCTTTATTTATTATTTCAGGTACATTTGCAAGTGTTTCAATGTTATTTATTGTTGTTGGGTAGCCCCACAGTCCATATTGTGGTGGGAATGGTGGCTTTACTCGTGGGTAGCCCCTTTTACCTTCAATAGAATTCATTAAAGCAGATTCCTCTCCACAAATGTATGCGCCTGCTCCTTTGTGTATATATATATCAACAGAAAATTTTGTCCCTAAAATGTTTTTTCCAATGTATCCTTTTTTATATGCTTCTTCAAGTTTTTTCTCCATTATTTTTATCCACTTGTAGTATTCGCCCCTGATATACAAGTATGCTGTCTTTATCCCCATAGCATAGCAAGCAATTAAAGCACCTTCAATAAACTGGTGTGGATTTTTCTCAAATATTTCTCTATCTTTAAAACTCCCAGGTTCACTTTCATCACCATTGCAGCAGAGAAATTTTGGCTTACTATTATCTTTTGGCATAAAAGACCACTTCAACCCTGTTGGGAAACATGCGCCACCTCTACCGCGTAGATTGGATTTCTTTACTTCTTCTATTACTTCATCGGGGGTCATTTTCTTTAGTGCTTTCTTAAGCGCTTTATAACCACCGTGTGCTTCATATACTGAAATCTTATGTAAATCTGGTATGTCTTTTAATATTATCTTTTCCATTAAAATTATTTTTCTACTAAGTGTGTTTTAAATTTTTCTAATAGTTCGTCAACTTTTTCTATGGTTAGATTTTCAAAATAATCTTTATTGTTCACCTGCATTACTGGTGCGGTTGCGCAACTACCTAAACATTCGACTTCTTCAAGCGTAAAAATACCATCTGGTGTTGTTTCATTATTTTTTATGCCGAGCTTATTTGAAATATATTCAAATAATTCATAAGCACCTCTCAGCATACAGGATACATTGGTACAAACCTGAAGTTGATATTTGCCTTTAGGTTTTTTATTGAACATTGTGTAGAAGCTTGCTACCCCTTTTATTGTGCTGAGTGGTATGTTTAGTAACTCACCAACATAAGCCATAGATTCCTCTGATATCCAACCTTCTTTTTCCTGTATCATCCATAGCACAGGAATTAGTAATGAATTATTATCTAAATATCTTTTCTTTATATTCTCTATGTGTTTTATTTCTTCTTTAGAAAACTTAAAGTTGTTCATATTTTTTTATTTATCTGCTTCACCCATCACAGGGTCCAGTGCTCCAATAATAACTACTGTGTCAGAAATGAGATGATTTTGCAGCATTAAAGGTAATCCTTGAATATTACAAAAGCTTGGAGAACGAATTTTTAATCTAAATGGATGTCCCGTACCATCACTTATTATGTAAAATCCTAATTCTCCTTTTGATGATTCTATTGCTTGATAAGACTCGCCAACAGGTGGAGTATTACCGAAGTTAATCAATATGAAATCATTAATTAACTCTTCCATTTTTGTGTATATTTTCTCTTTATCAGGTAATACCTGCTTTGGGTCTGGGGTTTTTATCGGTCCTGATGGAAGCTTTTCTACACATTGCCTTAATATTTTTGCAGACTCCAGCATCTCTTCTACTCTTACATAGTATCGTGCAAGGCAATCGCTTTCTGTATAAGTTGGGATATTGAAATCAAGCTGATTATATATTAAGTATGGTTCATCTCTTCTTAAATCTCTTGGAACACCTGCTGCTCTTAGTACTGGTCCTGTTATTCCTATATCAATTAAGTCTTCTTTTGATACATAACCTATACCTTCTGTTCTTTTAATAAATATTTTATTCCTATCAACTAATTTTCTTATGTCCTGCAAGTGTCCTGGAAATTCTTCTGAAAATTTTTTAATTCCTGCAACTGCTTCGTCAGTTATGTCTTGTGCTAATCCACCTATTCTTGTATAAGAAGTAGTAAATCTTACACCTGTTATTATATCAAGCAAGTCCATTATCTTTTCTCTTTCACGCATTGCCCATAGGAAAGGAGTCAAAGCACCAGTATCCATAATCATAGAACCGATTGCAATTAAATGGGATTGTATTCTGCCGAGCTCACAACAAATAGTTCTTATGAATTTTGTTCGTTCTGTTAATTCAATTCCAAGTAGTTTTTCAACAGCAAGAGCATATCCTACATTGTTAGCCACTGGTTGTAGGTAATCAAGTCGGTCGGTATGTGGGATGTATTCATGGTAGGTGCAGTTTTCAGCGAGTTTTTCATAACCCCTGTGTAGATAACCTATATCAGGTACAGCTTTTACAACTTTTTCTCCATCAAGTTTTATTAATAACCTTAAAACACCGTGAGTAGCAGGGTGTTGAGGTCCCATATTAAGTATCATTTCATTTTCAAGCGTATCAGAATATATTACATAAAGGTCTTCGGATTCTAATGCTTCAAGTATTTTAGTTCGTTTTATTGAAGGGTCACCTGATTTTAATTTATCATATATAGATTGTGGCATAAACTTATCTAAAACTTTTTCTTATTTCTTTGGCAATTCTAATGAGCCAGGAATTCCCATCAGTGGAAAATCTTTTCTTAATGGGTAATATTCAAATTCATCAGGCATATAAATTCTTCTTAAATCGGGATGCTCTAAAAATACTATTCCAAACATATCATAAACTTCTCGCTCATACCAGTTTGCAGATTTCCATACCTTTGTTAGGGTAGGGCATTCTGGTTTTTTTGAGTCAAGTTTTACTTTTAAAAATAACCTGTCTTTGTTCTTATTTGAATATAAGTTTGATATAACTTCAAATCTGTTTTCTTTTGTAAATCTATCTACTCCAACCATATCAAGCAACATATCGAATTCTAATTCGTGCTTCAATTTAGTAGCAACTTCAACCAGTGCTTCTTTTTTTAGCACAAGTTGTGGAGTGCCATTTGCATCAGCATATTCTATTTCAAAATTTTGAAGTGCTTTTTTAATTGCTTCTAATCTTTCTTGGGTCATTTCTTTTTCTCCGATTGGATTTTCTCCTGAATTTTTAAAAGTGCGTTGAGTAAATTTTCTGGTCTCGGTGGGCATCCTGAAACATAAACATCCACAGGTAAAAACAAATCTATACCTTGAACTACTGAATAAGTTCGATACATACCACCACTGGAAGTGCAAGCACCCATTGCAATTACCCACTTGGGTTCAGGCATTTGGTCGTATATTTTTCTTACTACTTTTGCCATTTTATAAGTAACAGTTCCTGCCACTATCATAACATCTGATTGTCTTGGAGAAAATCTAAATACTTCGCTACCGAACCTTGCTATATCGTGTCGCGGTCCTGCTGTGTGCATCATTTCTATTGCACAGCAAGATATACCCATAGGCATAGGCCAGAGCGAGTTTTTCCGTGCCCAATCTATTAAGGTTGAGAGTTTTGTGGTAAAAAAACCTTCTTTATGCAATATTTTTTCTTCTAATCCCATTGTAGTACTTTTCTTAAATATTCATAAAATAAGCCTGCTACCAGTATAAATATGAAAATCAGGCTTACTATAAAAGAATAAACCATTTCTTCTTTAGTTAAGTTCAAAAAAGTAACTGCCCATGGATATAAAAAAACAATCTCTATATCAAACACAATAAAACTAACAGCTACCATATAAAACTTTACTGTGAATCTTTCTCTTGCAGTCCCCACAGGTTCCATTCCACTTTCATAAGTGGATAATTTCTCTTTATTTGGTCTTTGCGGTCCAAATAAACTTGATGCTTTAACCATAAAAAATGCTAATCCTGCAGATATTAATATTATAAGAGCAATGGGTAAATAATCTAAAAGCATATTCAAATATAATTGATTTAAACTATAATTTTAAGATAATTAATATTCATACCTTGTGGTACATTTTATCTATTAAATCTTTATATTTTTCCTCTACAAATTTTCTTTTTATCTTTAAAGTTGGGGTTAATTCTCCATTTTCTATTGTGAATGCTTCTTTTAGTATAGTAAATTTCCTTATTTTTTCGTGCGGGGCTAAATGCTTTTGTTTCTCATTAATATCAATTTGTATTCGGTTCTTTATTTTTGGATTTTCAAACAAGTCTTCTTCTTCTTTTATATTTAGTTCTCTTGCGAGCGCTTTCAGCCCCTCTTGTTCTAATACTATTAACGCAGTTACATACATCCTTTCATTTCCAACAATAAGCACTTGCTCAATGTACGGGATTTGCAAAATCAATTCTTCTATATGCGTTGGAGCTATATATTTTCCACCTGATGATTTAAAAAGAGATTTTTTTCTATCTGTTATTTTTATGTGCCCATCTTCATCAATTTCACCAATATCACCTGTGTGTAACCAACCGTCAATTATTGTTTTCTTTGTCTCTTCAGGATTGTTGTAGTATCCTTTCATAACTAAATCACCTTTTACAAGTATTTCACCATCAGGAGCAATTTTAACAGAAACGCCATCAAGCGGTGGTCCTACAGTGCCATATTTGTTAAACTCTGGTCTATTTACTGATATAACAGGAGATGTTTCAGTCATTCCATATCCTTCTAAAGTTACAATTCCAATTCTATCGAAAAATTCTCCAATTGTTTTATTTAATGCACCACCACCAGAAACGAAAAATTTCAGTCTACTACCTGTTTTCTCTCGTATTTTTTTATATACGAGTTTATCTGCAAGCATCCATCTAAAAGAAGTTTTTTTGATTTTTGGATTCCTTGCTACCTCCAGTGCCCATTTAAACAGTCGCTTTTTTGCACCTGAAGGCATCTCTTCAAAACTCTTGTTCAACTTATTATACATCTTGTCAAGGAGTCTTGGAACAGTTATTACTATTGTTGGTTTTACTTCTTGCATTTGTAAGCCAATTGTGTCTATGCTTTGTGCGTAGTATATTTTTGATCTATTAAATAATGGAAAGTAATATCCTGTTGTGCGCTCATAAATATGTGAATATGGTAGATATGAAAGAAATGCATCTTCAGGTCCTATATTCAAAACTTTGTAGCATGCTTTCAAATTGCTATAAATATTTTTATGAGTCAACATCACACCTTTTGGAACACCTGTTGTCCCTGATGTGTATATGATTGTAATAACATCTTCAGGATTTATTCTTTCAGATTTTTTCTCAAATATTTCGATTAACTCTTTTTTACTATATCCTTTTATTCCTTGAAAAATGTTTTTTATTGGTATTAAAAGTTTATCTTTAACTTTATCGTCATTAAAGTATTTTATTATATATTTTAGTTGCGGTAATTCATCTTTTACTTGCAATACTTTCTCTAATTGAAGTTGTGTGGAAACGCAAACAATTTTTGCGTTTGAGTCTTTAAGAATATATTTAATTGATTCTGATGTGAGGGTAGGGTATATTGGGACATTAATTTTTTTTGCAAGCATTGAACCAATATCTGAAACTATCCATTCTACTCTGTTTTCGGATATAATTGCAATTGTATCATTATCTTTTAATTTTAGACTTTCAATAAATTCCCCAAAACTCAATATATATTTAAATAAATCAATGATTTTAGTCCCTATATAATGGTCATTAACTTTTCTGTATATCAACTCTTCATCGGGATTTGTTTGCTTCAAAAGCTCAATAGCAAGTTCAATCAGAGTTTCTTTCATATAGATTATAACATTTAAAAATGAATTTTAAAAATATGCAACATCTAAAATATAATAAAGTTAATATATAGATAACATTTTCTTAATAAAAATAATTAATAACACTAATCAATATAACAAAATATTTTAAAATATTTTTTTTATACTTTAAGAGAAAAAAATTGTTATTAAAATAAGGGCAAGAGTATTGACTTTTTAACAAGGATATATTAAGTTAGGAACTGAGAGTATGTTATGAATGAAAACACTAATTAAAAGATTATTGAATGGGGCGGTTGGAATCGGTTGATAATATTTAAATTGAAATCGCCTCCAATTAATTAATTACAGATACAAAGAAAATGTTTTTAATTAAATAGTTCTTTTAATTATTAAATTTCTTTAAAAATGAAAAAGTTAATAATATTTGTATTATTTATTTATTTGGTTTCTTCCTCTTTTTCACAGATAAATAATTCCTCAAAAGGGATTATTTCTTCTTATAATGGTTCAGATTTCTTTACCTATTCAAATTTACTTGTTGTGAATGACACATTAGATTTTTTCCCTGGCACAACATTTATGAGCTATTGGTATTATTATAGCAATACTCAAAACCCAATATCTGCAAATCTTAAAGTAGTACCGCAGGTAACCTGGTTATCTATTACACCAAATATTTTTACATCTAATAATTGTTCACATGTGATTCCTGTAATATTTAATTTTACAGTACCACAACAATTAGGAAATTATAATGTATCAATTGTAGATTCAAACGGTAATTATAACACAATTAATCTTTTGATGCGGGTAACAAATAATCCATTGAGATACAGAACCGATAGTTTAATCTCAATGCAAAGCGGGCAAACAGTTCAAAGATATGAAAAAGTGTTCTGGAGGGGTCTAAATGCAGCAGGATGGGTACCTTTGGGGTATTGTGGACCAACAACTTACATTCCAGGTAATCAAAGAACAATTAACTACTATAAAAATCCTAATGTAAATTGGTTAACATTTAATCCAGCAAATTATACAATTAATTTATATGATTCTATTGTTGTAATTAAATCTTTTAATCCACAACCTGCTGGTACTTACAATGTATTTGAATGTAAGCATTTTCAATGGCTAACATATCCAAGATATGTTTATTGGACGGTGAATGTATCAACAGATATAAGAAAAATATGTGGTGTGATTCAAGAAAATTTTTCTTTATACCAAAATTATCCAAATCCATTTAACCCAAATACAACAATAAGGTTTGATCTACCGAAAAAAGAATTTGTTAAATTGAAAATTTATGACCTCCTTGGTAGGGAAGTTGAAACGCTTGTTAACGAGCAACTTGATGCGGGCTCATACTCAGTAGATTGGAATGCATCGCAATACCCGAGCGATGTATATTTATATGTAATAGCAGCAGGAGAATTTTCAGATACAAAAAGAATGATA
>JAOADD010000043.1 GCA_026417495.1 Ignavibacteria bacterium | reverse complement strand
TCCAAATTTCTTACCCAACGGTGATATTTCAATCTATTCAATGGTGTGTGTTTAAATTCCTTATTGAACTCAGTTTCTGTTATGGTTAGATAATATTCTTTTGGTTTATTAAAAAATCTTTCTTTTGGTATAAAATCTTTATTGTTCGTATATATTAAGTTTTGTTTATTATTATAAGGGCATACATTCTGACAAATATCACATCCAAAAATCCAGTTGTTTAAATTAATTTCATTTGGAATTTCTCCATCATTTTCAATTGTGTGGTAAGAAATACATTTTGAAGCATCTAATTTAAATTCAGAATACAGGGCTCCTGTGGGACAACTTTTTAAGCATAAATTACAGTCTTTGCATAAATCCTCTATTTTTTTGTCATATTCAAGTTCAATGTTTATAAAAATTGTTCCAATAAAAAAGAAACTGCCGAATGAAGGATTTATTACAAGTGTATTTTTCCCTCTACTTCCAATACCAGATTTTACAGCCCAATATTTTTCCATAACAGGTGCAGTATCAACAAAATGCATAGTTTTAATTTCTTTACAGAAATAATCCTGTACAAGTGAAACTAAGTTATTGCAAATTTTTTTTAATAACTTTTTTACTACTCTATGATAATCAGCATTTCCCCATGCATATTTTGAAATTTTGGGAATGTTTTTGTCTTCTTTATGCTGATATGGAGTATTGTAGATATAAGCAAGAGAAATTATAGATTTAACATCATTAAATAATTTGAAAGGGTTTATTCTTTTAGAGAAAGTAGTTTTAAGCCATTTCATTTCAGCATTTTTACCTTCTCGTAACCACTGCAAAAAAAATTCGGACTCATCTGAAATAATCTCTGGCTTTGCAATTCCTACTGCTGAAAACCCCGCTTCTTTGCAAAGAGATTTAATTTTCTTCGTTAAGGTCAAAGACTCTGTCAAGTCTTGCAATTTTTAATAGATCAATTACATTCTTATTTAAATTGCGTAATACGAGTTTTTTTCCCTTCTCTCTTTCTATCCTTTCAGATAGCAGTAAACAAGAAAGTCCCGAGCTATCACACTTTGTAACATCTTGTAAATCAATAATGAATTGATTATTTATTTCTTTTTGTAAAAATATTAATTCTGTCTTTAAATCTGCAGAAATTTCATGGTTAAGATTCTTTTCCCTCAGTCTGAATATAGTACAGTCTTTTTGTTTATCAATTTCATATTTCATATGTGTGAATTTTATTTTTGCTTAAACGGCTTAGGTGGATGTACTTTTTCTGAACGAGGTTCAGGCTTAATCAAAACTTTCCTGCTAAGTCTTAACTTTCCAAATTCATCAACGCCAACTAATTTCACTTCAACTTGCTGTCCTACTTTTAATACATCAGAAACTTTAGATATTTTTCTATTCTCAATTTCTGAAATATGTAACAAGCCTTCTTTCCCTGGTAAAATTTCAACGAAAGCACCAAAATCCTTTACTGCTTTTACAATACCAGAATATACTTTTCCAACTTCTGGTTGTTCGGTTAGTTTTTCTATCATACTTTTAGCTATTTCTGCACCTTCTTCTGAGGTCGCAGCAATAATTACTTTACCATCATTTTCAATTTCAATTTCTGTTTTGCTCTCCTGTATTATATTTCTGATTGTTTTTCCACCAGGTCCTATTACTAAGCCAATCATATCGGTTGGTATATACATAGTATATAATCTTGGAGCATATTTAGAAATAGAATCTCTTGCCGTAGAAATTGTTTGATTCATAATTTCGAGAATTTGCAATCTACCTTCCCTTGCCTGCTCAAGTGCTTTCTCCATAATATCAAAAGAAATACCTTTTATTTTAATATCCATTTGAATCGCAGTAATACCATCTTTGGTCCCTGCTACTTTAAAATCCATATCCCCAAAGTGGTCTTCATCACCCAAAATATCGGAAAGAATTCTAACCTCATCTCCCTCTTTAACCAACCCCATTGCAATCCCTGCAACAGGTTTTTTAATTTTAACTCCTCCATCCATCAAAGCAAGTGAACCTGCGCATACGGTTGCCATAGAAGAAGAGCCATTAGATTCAAGAATATCAGAAACAAGTCTAATAGTATAAGGAAATTCTTCTTCCGAAGGGATAAGATTTTTCAATGCTCTTTCAGCTAAATTTCCATGACCAATTTCTCTACGGGTTGGGCCTGGCCTTCCTGCCACTTCACCTGTACTAAATGGAGGAAAATTGTAATGCAGCATAAATCTTTTCATATTCTCTTCAAGCATCAATCCTTCTATTATTTGCTGATCACTTTTCGTTCCGAGCGTTAAAGTTGTTAAACTTTGTGTTTCTCCTCTGGTGAAAAGTGCAGAGCCATGTGTTCGTGGTAAAACTGAAATCTCACAGGTAATAGGTCTTATATCTTTCAAACCTCGCCCATCTATTCTTTTGTTTTCGGTTAGAATCAATCTTCTTAATTCTGACTGAAGAATTTCATCAATAATTTCATTTATCTTTGCTTCTTTATCAGGATATTTTTCAGCCAATTCATTTATTGCCAACTCGCGAATTTCATTAAGCTTTTCTTTCCTTTCCTGCTTTATTTTTGTATTCGTATAAACATTAATCAGATTATCTTTATATCTCTCAATAATTTCATTTCTAAGTTCATCACAAGCTTCAGGTTGTTCAAACTTCATTTTTTCCTTACCAGCTTCTGCTTTAAATTCCTTTTGAAATTCACATAGCTTTTTAATCTGCGAGTGCGCAAATTTAATTGCATCAATAAATTCTGCTTCAGTGATTTCTTTTGCTTCCCCTTCTACCATAACGATAGAATCTATCGTTCCAGCAACAGTTATATCAAAACTGCTTTCATCAAGTTGCTTATAGGTAGGATTTATAATATACTCACCATTAATTCTTGCAATGCGGACTTCAGAAATAGGTTCTTCAAAAGGAATATCTGAAATCAATAAAGCTGCTGAAGCTCCAATAGCTCCAATAACATCAGCATCCGTTTCACCATCAGAAGAATATACATTACACATAATTTGAGTTTCGCAAAAGAACCCTTCTGGAAACATCGGTCTTATAGGTCTATCAATTAATCGAGCGGATAAAATTTCTTTATCCGATGGTCTACCTTCTCTTTTGAAAAAGCCACCAGGGATTCTTCCAACGGAAGCAGATTTTTCTCTATAATCGACAGATAACGGGAAAAAATCCTGCCCTTCAACGGGTTTATCTTTTGCAACAGCAGTGCAAAGGACAATATTATCACCATAATAAACTAAAACTGCACCATTTGCTTGCTTTGCAACTCGACCAGTTTCAAGCGTTAAGGTTCTTTCCCCTAATTGAATAGATTTTTTTACTACCATTTCCAAATAAAGAAATTTACTTTCTTAATTCCAGTTCTTTAACTATTTGTCTGTATCGGTTAATATCCTTTTTCTCAAGATATTTTAACAATTTTCTTCTCTTACCAACCATTTTCAAAAGTCCTGTCCTTGAATGAATATCCTTTTTGTGTGTATTAAAATGGCTCGCAGAGAGCTCATTTATTCTTTTTGTTAAAATTGCAATTTGAACTTCGGGTCTACCTGAATCTTTCGGTGAAGTTCCGTACTTCTTAATTAGTTCTTGTTTTTCTTCTTTTGTAATTGCCATATTTCAATATTTATTGTTTTAATAATTCTACTGTTTTTTTATCCAATTTTAATTGTTCTACTAATTTATCAATAGTCTCAAATTTTTTTTCATCTCTGATAAATTTAATAAATTCAACTTTAATTATCTCATCATAAATATCTTTATCAAAATCTAATATATGAACTTCAAGAAATTTTTTGCTTTCCGATAAAGTTGGTATTGACTTATTAATTGTGGGTCTGTAACCAATATTCATCATTCCTAATAGCTCTTGATTATTGATGAATACCTTTACCGCATAAACTCCATCTGGGGGTATTAATTTATTCTCATCAAATATTTCAATATTAGCCGTTGGGAAGCCCAATTTCTGCCCACGCTTATCACCTGAAATAACTTTTCCAATTATAGAATAATTTCTTCCCAAAAAAATAGATGCCTTCTCTAACTCTTTATTATTTATTAAATTTCTGATCACAGTACTACTAACAATTTCATTATTAATTCTTAATTCGTCAACTCTTAAAAAATCGAATTTATATTGCTTAGATAATAATTTTACAGTTTCAATATTCCCTTCTCTATTTTTACCAAATGTATGGTCATAGCCTATAACAAGAAACTTCAGACCAATTTTATCTATCAGATAATTTTTAAAAAAATCCACCGCAGAAGTTTTCGAGAACTCCTCTGTGAAGTTTATTATAAAGACAACATCAATCCCAGACTCTTGAAAATAGTTTAGTTTTTCTTCTGAAGTAGTAAGTAATTTAATTTCTTTTTTGCTTTTATTTTTTAATACAAGCCTTGGATGTGGTTCAAAAGTTACAACGACTTTTCTTAAATTAAGTAAATTCCCTTTCGAAATTAAGGTGTCCAAAATTTTCTTATGTCCTAAATGTAAGCCATCAAAAGTGCCAATTGTAATAATACTATCGGTTTTATATAAAGCGTCTCTATCTTCTAATTTAATGAAAGATGAATTAAACTTATCTTTAATCTCTAAATTACCAAATCCTGTACTTGAATTATCAGTTATAAATCTAACAATACGCATAAAGAAACAAGAACTTAGCTGATTTTCTTCAAGGTTTCCTTAATTTTCTCAAAGTCTGGTAATTTTCCTGCATCATCAAGAATTTCAATGTATTGTATAATTCCTTCCCTATCTATAACAAATGCTGCCCTTTTTGAAACTCCATTCATACCAAAAACAAATTCTCCATCTGCATATTTAGTTCCGTACTTTTCTGAAACTTCGCTATTAAAATCACTTAAAAGAGGTATAGTAATATTGTTTGCTTTTGCCCAAGCTTCCTGACTAAAAATTGAATCAACACTAATTCCAAGAACAACAGCATCTAAATTTGCATACTCATTAAAACCACCTGATATTGTACACATTTCATTAGTACATACACTGGTGAAGGAAAGAGGGTAAAAAAGCAGAACTACTTTTTTTCCCTTATAATCACTTAAAGAAATATCAATAGGTTCACCTGTTGTATTTTTGGATTTAAGTGTAAAGTCAGGTGCTTTATCTCCAATTTTTAATGCCATAAATTACTCCTTTCTAACTATTTATAGGATTAAAAAATTTATCAATAAAAATAACTAAATATAATACTATTAACAATCCGATTAGTAATATCTAATTTCTAAATTGTTGATTATTAGAATCTTATAATACGCTAAATATAAATAAAAAGGTATCAAAATTAGCATAAAATATTTATAAAATATTAATTATATTTGTGTTTTTAAATAAATATAAAAATGGCAAAGAAGAAAGAAGGTGCAAGAATAAATATAAAACTTGTAAGTGTTGAAGGACCTTATAAGGGCAAATCTGTATATGTAACAACTAAAAACCGTAATAATACAAAAGAGCGGTTGGAACTTAAGAAGTATTGCAAATATACTAAAAAGCATATACTTCATCGTGAAGCAAAGTAATAATTCACTATTTTTTGATACTTGCCACACTTCTATATATAAAAAACAATAGGGGTGAATACCTCTTAATAAATAGGTCAAAGGAACCAAATAAGGGATTATTGTCACCACCAGGTGGAAAAGTTAACCTACAAGAGGGTGAATCAATATTCAAATGTTGCATAAGAGAAGCATTAGAAGAATGTGGAATAAAAACTAAAGCTAAAGACTGGAAATTGCTGGGAATTGTTACAGAGAAAAATTATCCTAAAATCGGCAATATAATGATTTTTTGTATGGAATACAAAAAATTGGTTAATAAACTTCCAAAAGAAATGAATGAGGGAAATTTTGTTTTCATAGCTCCTGAAAAATTACATAAATATAAACTCCCAAAAACTGATAAACTTTATATATGGAAATTTGTTTTAAAGAAAAAATGGTTTAGTCTCAGAATTGACTGTACAAATTTTAATAAATTAAAATGTGAAATTGAAAATGGCTAAAAGAACAAAAAATACTAAAAAAGGAATTAATTTTTCTAATGAATATAAAAAAGAGAACCTTCATGATACACAAAGTCAAAACGATACTCGCGAGTTACCAATAAACAAAGTAGGTATCAGGAACCTTAAATATCCAATCGCAGTAAAAGATAAAGATATAAAAATTCAGCATACTATTGCGACTCTTTCAATGTATGTAGACTTACCGAAGCAATATAAAGGTACTCATATGAGCAGGTTTTTAGAAATAATCGAGGGTCATAAAAGAGAAATACATATAAATTCAATTTTTAATATACTTGATGAAATGAAAAAGCGTTTGAAAGCAACGGCGTCTCATATAGAAATAGAGTTCCCATTTTTTATGTGTAAGGAAGCACCAATTTCTAAACACAAATCCTTAATGGACTATAAAGTTAAATTTCATGCTGTTAAAGAAACTGGAAGAGAAGATTTCATAATGACAGTTAAAGTACCCGTAACTACTCTCTGTCCTTGCTCAAAAAATATTTCTAAATACAATGCTCATAATCAAAGAGGAGAAGTAACAGTATCAATAAGATTTAATAATTCTATATGGATAGAAGATATAATAAAAATCGTAGAGGAAAGTTCAAGTTGCGATTTATATTCCTTACTAAAACGCGAAGATGAAAAATATGTAACAGAGAGAGCATATGAAAATCCTTTATTTGTTGAAGACGTGGTAAGAAATGTAGTTTTAAAATTAAGAAAGAATAAAAATATTACCTGGTATTCAGTAGAAGCCGAAAATTATGAAAGTATTCATAATCATAATGCTTATGCATTAATTGAGTCTGATTCCAAATTCAGTAATGGAAATGAAAAGAACTTCATCATTAATAGATATTAATTAGATTTATGTAATTACTTGATGTTTGTTTAATACAAAACTATTTTTGAAAATGCTAATAAAATATAAAAATATATGAAAAAGCGAATTATTTTATCTCTTGTTGTTTTTGTGATTATTTTAGCATTTATCACATCAGAAAATTTCGCGCAAACAATGCCTACAGTTACTGTTTCAACAAACAAATCATCATACAAACCTGGTGAAACAGGAACACTCACAATTAAATTTAAAACTGCAAAAAAGGTTAAAATACCCGTTGAACCTGAAATTGAAGTTACTTTAAATTCAACTGATGTAGAAGGGTTAGGTTTACAACCTGTTTCTTCTCAAGGTGAGTATTTAAATCCTGCTCAAGTAAAATATAAATTTAAAGTCTCTTCAAATTTAACAAAAGGAAGTAGTATAACAATATCTGGTAGTGTAAAATTCGGATATTGTAATGAAGACAGCGGTATTTGTAAGATTGGTACAAAAACCTTTTCAAAAACTATTAAAATAAATTAGATTTTATTTAAATAATTTCTGAATAATAAATAACCAAACCGTTAATACATATTACTTCATATCTGATGTTCATCTTGGTATAAATGCCAAACTCCCTGGTGTTAATCAGGAAGAAATCCTAATATCTTTTTTTAATCAAATAGAAATCGAATCTACTCTCCACTCTTCAGAGACAAAAAGTGAGCTTTTTATTGTAGGTGACCTTTTTGATTGTTGGATTGAATACAAATATGTAATTCCAAAAGGGTATTACAAACTATTTACAAAAATTGATGAATTAATTAGAAAAGGGATTAAAATTACTTATTTAGCAGGAAATCATGATTTCTGGCGAGGGAAATATTTTAAAGAAGAATTCGGTATTGATATTAAATTTAATGATATAGATACGGTAATTGAAAACAAGAAATTTTACATTAGTCATGGTGATGGTTTGGCTTATAAGGACTTAGGTTACAAAATATTAAAAAAGATATTCAGAAACAAAATATCACAAAAATTATATTATTTAATACATCCAGACCTCGGAATCTGGCTAGCAAAAAATACATCATCAACATCAAGAGAATATACAAGTAAAAAAGATTATTCAAAAAGAGATGGTTTAAGGGACTTTGCGTTAAAGAAAATTCAAGAGGGTTTTGATTATGTAATTCTTGGTCACAGACACAAACCAGAGATTGTAAAGAAAGAAAATTCTTATTATATTAATTTAGGTGATTGGATTGATGATTTTACTTATGGCTGCTTCAAAAATTCAGAGTTTAAACTTTATAGATATTATGATATAAATACGAAAAAAATTATTAATTCTGAAATTCTATGTTGAAAAAGAGAAAAAATAATAAAGATTTAGATAAGTTTTTAAAGGATAAGAATTATCGCGAAAATATACTTAAGAAAAAGAGAAAGCAAAATATTTATACAACAATACTGCTTTATATCATTGTAATACTATTTTTTTTATTTGTCGGTTGGCTAATATATCTTTCTCAAACTTTACCTTCCCTATCAGAACTTGAAAATCCAAGACTGGAAGAAGCTACAAAAATATATTCTGATAATGGTGAATTAATTGACAAGTTTTATTTAAAAAATCGCACAAGAATAACAATAGATGAAATTCCACAAGATTTAATTAATGCATTAATAGCAACAGAAGATAGACGATTTTTTGATCATTGGGGAGTTGATTTGAGAAGAATAGTACAGGCATTTATAAAAAATGTTATCAGTTTAAATTTAACAAAAGAAGGTGCTTCAACAATAACACAACAATTAGCAAGGAATCTTTATTTAAATACAACTGAGACCACTCTTAGTAGAAAATTACGAGAGGCAATGACAGCGGTGCAAATTGAAAAGACATATACAAAACAGGAAATACTTGCATATTATTTGAATACTGTATATTTCGGCAAGGGTGCATACGGTATTGAAACTGCAGCCCAGACATACTTTAATAAACCCGCAAAAGATTTAAACTTAAACGAATGTGCAATTTTAATAGGGCTCCTTAAATCTCCGTCAAACTACGACCCTGTAACCAATCCAGAAGCGGCTAAATCCAGAAGAAATATTGTACTTAATTCAATGTATGAGTGTAATTTTATATCAAAAGAAGTTTATGATGCTAATGTTGAGGAACCTATAAAAATTTCTCCAAAAGTAACCACCTACACAGCTGAAAGTCAATATTATGATTTCACAGAATATGTAAGACAATTATTACAAGAAAAAGCTGAGAAGTATGGATTTGATTTATACAGAGATGGTTTAAAAGTATATACAACTCTTGATACAAGAATTCAGAATCATGCGGAGCTTGCAATAAAAGAACAGTTGAAGACATATCAGAAATCATTCAACTCATATTGGAATTGGAAAAATCATAGGGATATACTTAATTCAAATTTAGATAAATTCATAAAACAATCTGAGGAATATAAAAGATGTAAGACAGAACAAGAGCGGAAAAAGGTATATGAATCAATGAAAAATAACAAAGCAATTGTTGATTCTGTTAAATTACTGGCAACTACAATTCAGGTTGGTTTTGTTGCAATGGAAGTAAAAACAGGTTATATTCGCGCAATGGTGGGTTCCAATCCATTTACTCGAGTAAAATATGGTTTAAATCATGCTGTTCAAATTAAAAGACAACCTGGTTCTGCATTTAAACCGTTTGTTTATGCAGTAGCAATTAATGAAGGATATTCACCTGGATATGGAATTTCGAACGACCCTGTAACTGTAACTATAGATGGAAAGACATGGAGCCCAAAAGGAGGTGGAACAGGTGGTATAGTATCAATGAGAGAAGCAGTTGAGAAATCAATTAACGTTGTTGCAGTTAGAACCGCAATGCAAATTGCTCCTATTGATAAGGTAATTAAGCTTGCACATGATATGGGAATAAAATCAAGTTTACCTAACTACCTTTCGTTATCATTGGGAGTTGGAGAAGTAACACCACTTGAAATAACAAATGCATACGGCACATTTGCAAATGGCGGAATTTGGGTAGAACCAGTTGCAATACTTAGGATAGAAGACAGAAATGGTAGAATTATTGAAGATGTTTCAATGACCTCAACTCATAAAGAAGTATTAAGTGAAGGAGTTGCATTTATTATGACTGATGTAATGGAAGGTGTAATAGATAATGGAACAGCAACATCAATAAGGCAATTTTTTCACAGACCTTGCGCAGGAAAAACAGGTACCTCACAAAGTTATACTGATGCATGGTTTATTGGTTACACACCACAGTTTGTAGCAGGAGTATGGCTCGGTTTTGATGATGCAAGGATAAACTTTGGTGGCTCTTATGGGCAAGGAGGGAGAGCCGCCGCACCAATTTGGGGTAGGTTTATGAAGTATCTTTATTCTGATGATGACTTTGATTTCCCCGTGGAATATTTCTATATGCCCGAAGATGTAGAAGAAGCAAACATTTGCTTAATTTCAGGATTACTTGCAAATAGTTCATGTCCATCTTCAGTTGATCTAGTCCTAAAAAAGCAAATGCCGAGAAGATGTAATATCACTCACATTCAAGAAATACCAGATTCTACTGCTGCAAGAGTTTCTGAAGAAGAAAATTAATAATTAGATATGGAAAGAACACTTTGTATAATAAAACCAGATGCTATAAGAAAAAGAATTGAAGGGAACATAATACAAATAATTTTAGATGCAGGTTTCAATATAATAGGTTTGAAACTAATAAAACTAACAAAGGAATCAGCAGAAAGATTTTACGAAATACATCGTGAGAAACCTTTTTTTGATGGATTAGTAAAATTTATGACCTCAGGTCCCGCAATCGTAATTGCTCTTGAAAAAGAAAACGCAGTTGAAGACTTCAGAAATTTAATTGGAGCAACTGACCCCAAAAAAGCAAAAGAAGGGACTATAAGAAAATTATATGCAACAGATGTACAGGAAAATGCGGTTCACGGTTCTGATTCTATTGAAAATGGAATTAGAGAAGTATCATTTTTCTTTGATGAAACTGAATTGGTGAAATAGCTATCTTATAATCCCCAATAATAAAGTGTTATTCTTTAGGAATCCTCATCGAACTTACTACATCTTCAACTTTGGTTTTATACTCTTCCAGATAAATATCATTTATAGTTGCAATAACAGTTACAGCATATGTGTTTGATTTATTTTTAACTTGAAAATAGTATTTATATTTTTTCCCTGATTTCTCTTCTTTTAAGGGACCACAACTTACTGCAAGATACGAAGTGTCCTTCATCGGAAACTGTTTTACTTCACCTTTACAATTGAAAAGAGTTCCATTTAAGTCTTTAACAATTTTCAAATCAAAATCACCATATCCTCTATTATTACTCCTGTCTGTTAAAAATTGAGCAGTATCATTACTTAGCTTTAGCCCTGAAACCTCATCTGTCTTTTGCCAGCCATATTTTTGATAATCCATATAAACAACTTTTGCTCCTGTGGTATCAATAATATTACGAACATAATTTGTATCTGTACGAAGTGTATCACTTGTTTTTCTTTCAGCATCAAGAGTTTTATTTATAGCAGCAATGTCTGATGTATCCTTTTTTGTGGTATCTCTTTTAATTTCTTTTTTTACAATATCTGGTGTCTTTATCTTTGTTGGACGAGGTTTAGAAACAATATTTGATGGAATATCTGTTTTATCATTTTCTTGTGATACTTTTTCTTCCTCTTTAACAGGAACTTCATTAACTGTTTCGGGAACATCTTGAATTACAATCAGCCTTTGATGAGTTTCGTTTTCTCCTTCTTGTTTGCTCGCTGCAATAGGAGAATAAATAATAATTGTTAAGAGAAAAACAATTACAGAAATTACTGCTCCTACTTTTAGGTTTTTTTCAATTAGTTTTAAGTTTTTCCTATATGGATTATTGGGTTTTAATCTCTCTTGATAGTATTCTTCTCTTGTCTTAGGTTTATATTGATATTCCGAAAATAAATCCCGTTTCTTTTGTTCTTCAACTAAATCAGCAACGGAAGGATCAATTAAGAGTTTTTTTTTAGGTATTTTTGAAGAACTATCTTCTGACTTTATCTCACTTTGGACAATTTGAATCTGCTTTTCAGATGGGTTTATTGCAACTATAATTTCAACTTCATGTTTTGAACCGTCTTCCTTCGGGTTTACAAGAATTTTATTTGATTGCGTTTCTGGTGACTCCTCGCTATCTGATTTTTTATCTTTGACAATACAATCTACCCCAACTGTTTTATCAGTAACAACAACTATTCTTAATAGATTTTCATTAATTAAGCTTACTTGATAATTACTTTCTTTAGATAAAAGTTCTTTTTGAGAGATTTCGCTCTTGCTTAATGTTTTAGTTTCTCCTTCAGGTTGTTCTTTTTCTAATTCCCCTTGAAGATTACTTTGTTGTTCAGATTTTTTTTCAGATTTTTCTTGCTCTGAATTTATATTCCGGTCATCCGATTTTTCAGTAAATAATTGGTTTGTAGCATCATTATCAACTTTATTGCTACTCTCAGAATTATTTAAAGTATTGTTATTTTCCTGTTTATCTTGCATTTATTAAAAAGAATATAAAATATAATCAACTTAAAATTAATAAGAAATTCATTTTATAATAAATCATTCGTTTTGCTTTTATATTATATACTAAATTTAATAGTATAAAGTTCAAAGAAATTACTAAAACATTTCTTTTTCTAGAAAAATGCAGTAATCTGAGCTCTTCCCGTATGAATTGCTCTTCTCCCCCCTTCAATTCTACCATCATAGTTTATTGATGCTTGAATATTTTTACTTATACTGTAATCGAAATATCCACGCCAAAAATAACTTTTGCCTTCCGATTTTCCACCTGTAAGTTCATAAGGAAAATTCAATCTGCTTTGATTGAAAGAGACCTCAGCTCTTTCAATTTCTAATCTCAAACGACCTACAGTAGCAAATGAATATATAAACCTTAGAATTTGTTGGTTAATATCTGCTTGAGTAAAATTTTGTCCAAGTTGAAGTGGATAATCATCAGTAGCACAGCTGAAATTTATTTCCAATCCACTCTCTATTTCTGGTATTGGTTTATAAGAAAAATCTGTATTGAAATAATCTCCTTTTATTTTTCTGTTTCTTACAGAGTTTATTGGAGCGAGGTTGTTATCGGTTTTATTTACATATTCAAGTTGTATATTTATATCAGAAGTTAACCCAAATCTAAATTTAATAGATTTTTGAATATTAATTAATCTTTCATTACCACTACTATATTGATTGAACCCTTTCTGTTGTAGAAATCTTAAACGAAGTGAATACTGAGGATTGTTTTCAAAAAAGTTTATGTCTTGTTGAAATAATTGATTCCCTAAAAGCGTATTAGAGTCATTCAAAAAAGTAGCAAATCTTAGAAAATAGATATTTTCAGTAACAGGGTCTTTACTTTTTTCATCAACCTTTATAAATGTTTCTGTAGAAATATTGTTGTATAAATCATTCAAAAATGTTTTTCCATTTAGGTAGAAATATCTTGAAGGCTTTATGTATACTCTTGCGGAAGTTTTTAAATCAACAGTAGGGAAGAATTCACCTGTTGGAACATTTAGTTTTATATAGTTTCCATCATAATTAACGAGTTGAAATTCATTTTCATCCTGAACACCATTGCCATTTAAATCACCTAAATATATATAGTTCCCCTGCCCCGTTGGGACCAATACAAATAGTTTTTCAATCTTTGCAGTTCTTTCACTCGTAATATTATACAAGAGGTCAACTGTAATTCCACTATTTAAAGGTGTAAACCTTGTCCTTGAATTGACAAGAACTGTGTTATTATCAATATTTCCTTTTTGATAACCAATTTGTGAATATTTTTTATTTCTAATTCCAATATCAAAATAAGTAAAGAACCAATCAACACCACTATATGTTAGTCCGAATTTTTGGGTATAAGCATTAGAAAAATTTTTTAGAACCCCCGCATCAGGGAAATCTTCTTTTCTATAATTAAACTCTGCAAATAAGTTTATATCTAAAAGGTTACTTAAGGTAATTTTAGGTGTTACATCATGAAAAAGAAAACTTTCAATTGATAAACTATCATTTGAATTTGTTTTTATATAATTCTTTTTTACTTCGCTATTATAAACTATACTAAACAAAAGAGAAGAAAAATTATTTCTCTCTTTTTTAAAAATTAACCTATATGAAAGAGTTGCTAGATGCTTAAACCAACTACCTTTAAAGTTGATAGGTTTATAATCACTTGAAACATTTTCAAAAATATATTTGAATTGCGGTAACCCAGAAGTATCATTTAACACAGAAGGGTTATTAAACTCTATAGATGCAATAGTTCTAAAAGAATTAAAAAAGTCTCCGCGCTTAAGATTAGCAAAATTTGTTCTAAATGTAAACAAATTTCCTGTACTTAAAGTAATATTCCCTTCTTTTAAATCTTCAGTTGCTTGAGAAGAATCCTGTACATCAAAATTTCGGTTAAATTCCACATCATTTATTCTGTCAAGTGAGTAGAATAATTTATTCATCACTCTTTGCTTATAACTTGCCTGCAAGCTATTGAATTTAAGTCCGAAAAAATTAAAATTGTTCTTTTGATAACCCAAGACACCAAAGAATGCTACTCCACCATTAGTTTTATCTCCTATGGTTGAAAACTTATTTTTATCAAAATAAGAATACGCAGACTCAAGCCGAAAAAAGAGTTCCTTATTTTTACCTGCGTTGTATTCTATAACAACATCTCCCAATTGATACGAGGTTGGAACAGGTAAAAATATTACAGGTGCATAAGCTCCCTTGTTCTTTCCAACAAATTTATATTCAAGTAAACTTTTATTAATATAATCACCCTTTCCCTGCCCCACATAAGAAAAAGTTATATTATAAACAGCAGCAGTATCTCCAGGTAAATACAAATAATATACATACCCTGTAGAATCTACTTTTTTTACATAAGTACCAAGCCCACGATTTAAGGAATCTTTACCTACATACACTACTCCCGATTTTGTAGGGGGATCTACACCGGCATTTTTTAAAATAACTTTATCTGAATCGCTCAATGTAAAATCAATTGGTTTATTTTCGTTATCAGTTTCATTCAAATAGGAAAAACTAAGTTTTAATTTTTTATCTAAAAACTCAAGTTTACTATTCGCTGTAATAAGTGTTCTGCTATATTTTCTATCTGAATACTCAAAATCTACAACTATTCTTGAAGCACTTGTAATAATTCTTTTATTAGTAAAAGTAATTTGTCCGAGTGCATAATCAATAACATAATCTGCTTGTTCACCTCTGACAAGTAAGACACCATCAAGATAAACTTTCTCTGTCCCCGATAAGACAAGAATGTTAATTTCATTATCTTTTCCTGTCAGTCTATAAGGACCTTGCACCCCATCAATACCGTTAAAAGAATTAGAATTAAACTTCCCTCTAGACACCGCTCCAACAAAGGTAAAGTTACCAAAATCCATACTTCCAAAACCTTTAACTCCTTGAATTTTTCGATTAAAATTAAGGAACCCACCTTCATAAGAAGATGGAAAATTTATTTCTATATCTCCTAAAGTAGCAGCAACGCTGCTACTCTTCACTTCAATAAAAACTTTATCGAGTTCCTGCAATTTTAAAGTATTTCCTTCAGGTTGTATTGGTGTTGTTTCATCAGTAAGTGCAGCTGTAATATCAATTTCTCGTGAAAGCTTACCTTTCATCTGCAATCTAAATCCCGAGTTCACGGAAATATCCCTATTAGAACCAAAATTTATTCCCCGAAAAATAGAACCAGACTTTTCAAGATCTGTTCCTTCAAATAAATCTTCCAAAAAATCTTTAGAAGTAGTTGCAACTGTGATTGTATCCCCCGTTAAAGTATCCTGCTTGATTATTACTTCAAAGTTTGAATATTCATCTTTTAATTTATAGGGAAAAAGGTCATAAATAATTATAACAGTATATACGCGGAATGTATCAAGTGAATACTTAGAAAAAATATTTTTGTTTAATTTAACAACTCCATTTCTGTAATTAAACTTATAATCTTCATTTCGAATAAGATTTATAATCCCAGGTTGAACCTCTATTTTTAAAGTATCACTTCCGGGAATAATAAAATTATCACCAGTAATAAGAATACTATCAAGAAAGGATAATTGCAATTTTATAGATTTATAATTTACATCATACTGTGAAAACGCATCCCCCAAGGCAAAACCACAAAGTAGTAATAATAATATTATCTTTACCTGTTTCAATATAAGGTAAGATTGTTATTTAGACTTTCTTATATTATTAATTCTTTCCTCCTCTACATCAAACATACTCTTAATTTTCTTAATAAGAGGATTATCTAAATTTCTGAAATCATCAGAATTTTTGGTACTAACTTCAGGAGTAGTAATGTTGTTTTTCTCTTCGGGTATAGGTTCCTTCTTCGGAGAAAAATCTGAAACACTTTCAACTTTAGGTTCAGGGAAGTTATGTTCTATCTTGTATACTATTTCTTGATTCAATTGAGTGGCTTCTGAATTACCTTTGGATTGCAATGAGTTAACATTCTTAAAATTTGCTAATCCTTGTTCAGAAGTTTTTTTTTTGAATTCTTCCAATTCAGAAATTAATTTTTCAAGGTCTACTACCTCTTTATTAATTCTGCATAGTTCAACAAGAATTGCTTCTAAAAGTATCCGCTGATTAGCAGAGAATTTAAATCTTTGCTCATCATCAAATAGAATTTGTAAAATTCTTAACAATTGACCATCAGTAAATTTTTTACTTTCTTCTAAATACTTAGTTTTTATTACATCCGATTCATCAATTAAATTAGCATCTTTAGTTGAACTCACTATGAGAATATTCCTGAAATGTTCTGTAAGCCCTGTATAGAAAGTATGTAAATCAAATCCCCTTTCAAGTAAATCTGAAAAATATTCCAGAATACCTTTAGTATCACCTCTATATATGAAATCAGAAGCTTTAAAGTAAATTTCTTTTTCGGGTAGATTGAAAAATTCTTTTAATTCACTATAAACAATATTTGTTCCACAAAAAGAAACTGCTAAATCAAAAATACCAAGTGCATCTCTTAATGCTCCATCACCCAATTTTGAAATTAAAAACACTGATTGCTCATCAATTGTAATATTCTCTTTCTTTGCTATATCTAAAATCCTTTTGGAAATATCTTCTAATTTAATCCTTTGCAAGTTAAACTTCTGGCAGCGACTTGTTATTGTTGGTGGAATTTTTTCAGGATTAGTAGTAGCAAGAATAAAAATCAGATATGGAGGAGGTTCTTCAAGAATTTTTAATAATGCATTAAAAGCCTGAATTGTAAGCATATGAACTTCATCAACAATGAAAAACTTATAACTTGCTTTAACAGGATAAAATTTAGCAGCATCCTGAATTGCTCTTACATCGTCAATACCTCTATTTGAAGCAGCATCAAGTTCAAATATATCAGGGTGAATACCACTTGTGATTTCTATACAGGATTCACACTCATTGCAAGGTTCACCATCTTTTTGATTCTTACAATTCAACGCTTTAGCAAAAATTCTAGCAATGGTAGTTTTTCCAATTCCACGCGGTCCACTTATTAAGTAAGAATGAGCAATTTTTTTTGAAATTATCGCATTTTTCAGAGTTTGAGTAGCAAATTCCTGAGAAATCACCTCATCGAACCTCTGTGGCCTATATTTCAGCGCAGATACTTTATACTCGTTCATTTTCTTTTATTTTTAAATTTTAATTCCCCTTTATCAAATACATAAGGTATTGCTTCCGGAATATTTCTAACCAACCTGATTGTTAAATTATCTTTTATTTCCTTTGGCACTTCTTCAAGATCCTTTTCATTATCTTTTGGTATGAGAACAGTTTTAATACCACTTCTTAATGCGGCAAGCATCTTTTCATTTAATCCACCAACAGGTAAAATCGTACCCCTTAAAGTTATCTCTCCCGTCATAGCGACATCAGTTTTCGCGGGCACTCTTGTAATTGCAGAAAGCATTGCCATTGTCATTGTAATTCCTGCTGAGGGACCATCTTTTGGGATTGCCCCTTCGGGTACATGAATGTGTATTTCTTTATTTTTGAAATAATCCTTTGGTATATTGAACTTAGTCATATTGGACTTTATGAATGAAAGACCCGCTTGAGCTGACTCTTTCATTACATCACCAAGTTGACCAGTCAAAATAAATTTTTCCTGCCCTTCCATAACTGTAACATCTACTGTAAGAATATCTCCGCCCAGCGTAGTCCATGCAAGTCCAGTAGCGGTTCCAATTTTGTATTTTTCTCTTGCTGATTTCTTGCTTGAGAATTTTGGAACCCCCAGATATTTAGAAACATCCTTCGCTTTTATAACTACCTTCTTGGGAAGCGAGAAAGGTTTTCCTTCATCTAACTTTCCTGTCATTTTAGTAGAAAAATTTGAATCGGTCACAATATCTCTAATAACCTTTCTAATGATAGAAGTTAATTCTCTTTCAAGGTTTCTTACTCCTGCTTCTTTTGTATACTCACGAATTATTTTCAAAATTACATTATCGGGAAATATTATTGCATCTTTGCTTAAACCATGTTCTTGAAGTTCTTTTGGAATTATATGGCGTTTTGCAATTTCAATTTTTTCAAAATCAAGATAACTTCTCATCTCAATTATTTCCATTCTATCACGCAAAGCTGGTGGTATACTGTACTGTACATTTGCTGTTGTAATAAAAAGTACATTAGAAAGATCATAATCAACATCAAGATAATGATCATTAAAACTATTATTCTGCTCAGGATCTAGTACTTCAAGCATAGCACTTGCAGGATCTCCTCGCCAGTCAGTTCCCATTTTATCTATTTCATCAATTAAAATAACAGGATTGCAGGTTCCTGTTTTTTTCATCGCTTGAATAATTTTCCCTGGCATAGAACCAATATAAGTCCTACGGTGTCCTCTGATTTCAGCTTCATCTCTCACACCGCCTACTGATAAACGGGCAAATTTCCTGTTTAATGCTCTAGCAATGGATTTACCAAGAGATGTTTTACCAACACCTGGGGGTCCGACAAAACAAAGTATTTGCCCTTTTGGATATTTCTTAATTTTTTGGGTCTTCAATAATTTAAGTATCGCCAGTAGTTCGAGGATTCTTTCTTTTGGTTTATCAAGGTCATAATGGTCTTCATCCAGAATTTTCTTTGCATTCTCAAGGTCGTAGTTATCTTCAGTAAACACATTCCACGGTACACTAACCATCCAATCAAGATAATTCCTTGTTACAGAGAAGTCAGGTGACATTGGAGGAGTTTTCTTAAGTTTATTAAACTCTTCCATTGCTTTTTCCTTTACATTTTCAGGCATACCTGCGGATTCTATTTTCTCTAATATTTTCTTTAAATCAGGGTCTAATTCTACACCTTCATTTAGCTCATCTTGCAGAATTTTTATCTGTTCCTGAATAATAAACCTTCTTTGACTTCTCTGCATTTCAGAAGTAACCTTATTATCTATTTCTTTTATTACTTTTGAAATTTCAAGTTCAGAATTTAGAATATAAAGTAACTCATAATATAGTTTTTTAATATCAGTAATTTCAAGAAGTTGTTGCTTTTTTCTCATTTCAATATTTATAGTAGAAGCAATAAAATATGCAAGTCTTACATAATCAGAAATATTTTCCAGAGATATTAAAGATTCCTTTGGAATTGCTTGATTTGCATTAACATAATCAGTAAAAAGATTCTTTACCTGCCTTGATAATGCAACAAGTTCAGTATCTTCCTTTATTTCGAATTGTTGGATTTGAACTTCCGCTTCAATAAAATCTTGAAAGGTATATTTAATAACATTAGCAACAGCAATACCATCAACTAATACTTTCAAAAGTCCATTTGGTAACCTTAAAACCTGAATTATCTTTGCAATTGTACCTGTTTTGTATAGATTTTGCGGGTCTGGAATCTCTGCGGTAAAATCAATCTGCATAGCAAGCAGCACATACTTATCACTATCCATTGCGGAATTTATTGCTCTAATTGTGGTTTCTCTTCCCGCAAGTACAGGATAAAGTATATAAGGAAAAATTACAATATCCTTCAAAGGAATTACAGGGAACTTATTTTTCTTTTTAATTTCCTCTGAAGTATTTGTAATCGGCACTCCTAATAAATCACTCTGATTAAAATCCATAAATCAACTAAATTAATTCTCTCTATCATTCTAAATTAATCCCTAATAAGACAATTTTCAATGTTATAAATAATATT
>JAOADD010000059.1 GCA_026417495.1 Ignavibacteria bacterium | reverse complement strand
CAGGAATATACTTTGCTCAATTTGATGGAAGCAATTTAGCTAGTGGTATATACTTCTATAAATTAGAAACTGACGATTTCGTATCTGTTAAAAAAATGTCGTTGATTAAATAGTTTACAAAAAATAATAAAATTTAATTCAAAACCATTCTCTTATCCTTAAAGAGAATGGTTTTTTATTTTAATTGCTTTCACAAATAAATATCAAAAATTCCGTGAATTTTTTTTTAAAAAAAGCAGGGTGAAATTTATTATTTCACCCTGCTTTATTAATTTTAAACCTCGAACAGAATTATTTAATCAATAGCATTTTCTTTGTATCAATAACATTTCCATTTACTATCAAAGAATAGAAATATACTCCGGAAGCAAGTTTGGAAGCGTTGTAAACATATTTAACTGTACCAGCTGTTAATTCCTGATTATTAATTAGAATATCAACTTCCCTACCTGCAATATCAAATACTTTTAATGTTACATTACCAGTTTTTGGCAACGCAAATTCGATAGTAGTAGTCGGGTTAAATGGATTTGGATAATTTTGTTTCAGTTCATAATTTGTTGGAATTTGATGCGTCCATTCTAATCCTGTAGGTATCCCTTGTAAAGCTCTCTTAAATATAATCCCTGAAGAACCAGCCAGAAATACTGAATCACTTGCCCTAATAAAAGCAGCATATGGTGTAAAAGATGTTCCTACATTTTCAAGTGTCCAGGATTGTCCTGCATTTGTTGTTCTTAAAGCACCACCAGATGTAGTAAATACATATCCGATATTGAAATTCAACCACGCCATTGCATAAATTCCAGTTGTAACAGGCATATATACCGTATCAAATGTATTTCCACCATTGGTAGTTTTAACTAATCTAGCCCCAGAAGTTGCTGATACATATCCTGTATTTGCATTGAAGAATCTCATACTATAAATAAAACCACTACCCATTGGAGCTGATAATAAGGTCCAATTATTTCCACCATTGGTGGTTTTCATTACTTGGGGAGTATAATTGGCAGCATATGCTGTATTTTGGTCTATGATAGAAAGAGCATAAATTCTATCATCTATTCCAGTATATGCTGTGTTCCATGTATTTCCTCCATTGCTTGTAATGAAATATCCGCCAGTACTACTAGCAGTTTGGGTTACAATACCATTATTTGCATCGAACCAATACATTTTTCTCAAAACATTGCTTGAACTCCATGGCATTGGAGAAGGTACAGAATCCCAATTTGCTCCACCGTTTGTTGTTTTTCTTACTACTCCATAATTACCACAAATATAACCAGTATTTGCATTCAGCATAAATATATCATAAAATGTAGTAGATGATGAACCAGTATTTTGAATAGCCCAAGTATTACCACCATTTGATGAATATAAAACTTGCCCTACGTTTACTCCTGGTGCCCAAACTCTACCTTCATTATACTCAACCCAAATACTATATATTAGACTTACACCAAAAGCAGTTGATAAAGTTGTCCAATTACTACCACTATTTGTTGATTTATTCATCAAACCATATGCTCCTGCTACTAATATGTTATTCTGTAATGCTGCAACAGTATACATTGTAGTAGCAATATACTGACCAGGTGCAATAAAATTCACTAATGACCAGTTGGCTCCTAAATTTGTAGTTCTAACAAGATTAGATGCATCACCAACTGAATAAATTGTATATGAAGTTGATGGTTGCCTTACAATTGTAACATTATCTAAATATCCACCATTACCATCTATATCCACATGTTGAAATGCAATATAAATATTTTGTCCTGCAAATGCATTTAAACTATAAGCATTTCTTGTCCAAGTAAATGGTGCAACAGCAGTATTTATTGCAGCAAGGGTGTTAGTGAAACTTCCTACTGCAGTATCAGTTGTGGATATTTTAATATATAAAGAATCAGGTGGATATGGAGTGCTGAAAGCATTTTTCCAATAAAAAACAAGTGAATCACCAGCTTGAATTGACCATTGAGGAGTAACAAGCCAATCATTACTTGGTCCAGGATACTCATAATTTATAAAAGCACTCGCAACTCCTTGATAATATTGCGAGGTAGAACGAACCCAAGTATAAGTTGGACCTCCAAGATTTTTAATATGCCAACCTGTTGGTGGAAAATTAGTATTCTCAAAACCTTCAAAATATGCATTACCACCTGGATTGGAAGCTGTATCGGAATATAACTCATAAAGAAGTGAAGTAGTACCAGAAGTATATCCAATCCAGTTTTGTCCTCCATCCGTTGTTCCTCTTATGTTTCCACTTGACCCACAAACAAATCCTGTATTTGAATTAATAAATAAAGCATCATAAACAGTAAATGATGTACCTGTATAATAAGAAGTGAAATTAGCACCTCCATTTGTTGATATTAAAATATTACCAGATGAGGTTGGTCCATAAACATTATTACCAAGCGCGTAAATATTGTAAATTGAAGATGTAACACCAGTAGTTAAGGTAGTCCAGTTTAATCCACCATTAGTAGTTTTAATAATTACACCTGATGTTCCTGCACAATAACCTGTACTATTATCAACAAAATGTAATCCATACAAAGTACTTGTTGTTCCTGTCCCAATTGAGTCCCAATTTAAACCACCGTTAGTTGTTCTTGCAATCCAACCCGAAGCACCACAAACAAGTCCTGTATTTTGATTAAAGAACCAACCACTATATAATACTCTACCAACTCCATTGGTAGTATAACCACCACAATTATGATAAACAAACCAATTAACACCTGCGTTGGTGGTTTTCATAAAAGTACCATAATAAGCTACAGCATACCAATTATTAGCATCAAACATTTTTACCCATCTTAAATAATTACCTTGTGGTTTCTGGTGAACCCACTTCCAGTTTGAACCTTCTTGCGAGAAGGTATTTATGCTCATCGTAATGATAAGAGCAAAGATTAAGAAATAAACTGCTTTTTTCATTTCTTAGTCCTTTCTTTAATTTATTAATTATTTTAATGTATTAATTTTAACAAGTGTTTTATCATTATCGTTCAATATTACACATAATAATTGTTAATCTTTTCCTATAGAAAAGTATTTAATAATTATTATAAATTTAAGTTAATGAATATTTATAAAAAAACAAGGTTAATATTAAGTAATTAAATTTCAACACAAAGTTACAATTTTATTGAATAAAAAAATTAAATAGGTTAATTTTGTTTAATTAATATATTAAAATGAAAAATATTTCTAATCTTTATCTAATACTTCTAATTTTTTTTATTACAATCATTTCTCAAGGTTGTAATAAAGAAAACAATAAAGATGTTACTTTTGAACCACCAAAAGAATATTCCTCAGACAAAGAGCGAGAGTTAAGCGTAAAGGAAGAAATGCTAAATCAAAGGCAGAAAGAATTAGATGAAAGGGAAAGAAATTTGAATATAAAGGATTCAATTCTTACCGCAAGAGAATTAGCATTAAATCAAGGGAAAATTGATACAACCTCTAAAACAGACTTAACTAAAAAAGATATTAAAGAAAAGAAAAACATTGAAAAGGAAAAAGAATTAAATAAGCGATTAGACAATCCCAAAAATACAATACAAGATTATCTCGAATATATAAAAAGAGCTGTTGAGGGTGGAAATTTTGATGAAAACATTAAGAAAGCCAGTGACCAATGGGAAGGGAGAAGCGTGGAATCATTTAAAAAAAGTTACAAAAATGTAAAAAAGTTCTCAAGACTTGAAGAACCAGTAGTATTAAGTCAAAAAGGTAATACAGCAAAAGTTAAAGTAAAAGTTAAACAAGTTGAAGTAAAAGATAATAAAGAAGTGGAATCAACCCTAACAGTAATTTATAATCTTGTGGCTGATAAAAATGGTAAGTGGAAAATAAAAGGAAATATAATTGACAAAAAGTAATAATTAAATTAATTATATATGAGCATACTAGTAAACAAAAAATCAAAGGTAGTAGTACAAGGGATAACAGGTAGTGAAGGCACATTTCACACTCAACAGATGCTGGAATATGGCACAAATATAGTTGCTGGAGTGACTCCAGGAAAAGGAGGAACTTTATTCCAGGATAAAATACCAATTTTCAATTCAGTTAAAGAAGCTGTTGATGCTACAGGAGCTGATGTGTCCGTAATATTTGTTCCATATGCCTTTGCAGCAGACGCTATAATTGAAGCTGCAAATGCAGGGATAAAAGTAATCGTATGTATTACTGAAGGTATTCCTACAAAAGATATGGTTAAAGTGTATAACTACCTTAAAATGCTAAACGCTGAAGGTAAAGAAGTCAGGTTAATAGGTCCTAATTGTCCGGGCATTATAACACCTGGAGAATGTAAGGTTGGTATCATGCCTGGGTTCATAACCAAACCTGGTAATGTTGGGGTTGTTTCACGCAGTGGAACTTTAACTTATGAAGCTGTTGATCAATTATCGAAATTAGGAATTGGACAAAGTACCTGTATTGGTATTGGTGGTGATCCTATAATAGGTACAACATTTCTTGATGCAATAAAACTATTTAATAAAGACAAAGATACCAAGGCAATATTAATGATAGGAGAGATTGGGGGGAACGCAGAGGAGCAAGCAGCAGAGTACATAAAAAATAAAGTTACAAAACCAGTAATAGGATTCATAGCAGGTAAAACGGCACCTCCTGGGAGAAGAATGGGACATGCAGGAGCAATAATTTCAGGAGGAAAAGGAACAGCTGATGAAAAAATTAAAGTAATGAAAGAGTGCGGAATTATAGTAGCTGAATCACCTGCTGATATTGGAATAACAGTTAAGGCAGCATTAGAAACTCTAACAAAAAAGAAGAAAAAAACAAAAGATACTAAATCCAAAAAGAAAGAGAAGAAAAAAGAAAAGAAAAAAAAGAAGTAAATTTTGGAGTATACAACTATAAGAATAAATAATGCACGCTTTTATGGTTTTCACGGAGATCATGAATATGAAAGGCAGTTCGGTAATCAGTTCGAGGTTGATATAGAAATGAAGTGCGATTTAACAGAACTCGATGATACTGATAAATTAAGTAAAACAGTAGATTACTTAGCTGTATATAATGCAGTAAAAGAAATATTTCAAAAGTACAAATTTTATCTCCTTGAAACTGTAAATATGAAAATATGTAGAACTTTATTAGAAAAATTTCCATTAATTGTAGAGGTTAAGGTAAATGTGAGGAAACCTAACGCACCTTTAGGAATAATAGATTCAGTAGAAGTTATTAACACATTAAAGCGTTAATGTCTGCAGTTTTTCTTTCTTTGGGTTCCAATTTAGGAGATAAATTAATATATTTAAGATCTGCAATTAAGCAATTAGAAAACATAGAGGGGAATAAAATTTTAAAATTATCCTCAATTTATAACACACAACCTTGGGGGAATCCTAAGCAGCAAGATTTTTTAAATATTGTAATAAAAATTTCAACGCTATTATCACCTATAGAATTATTTAGAAAAATAAAATTTATTGAAAAAATTGTTGGTCGCAAAAATTATGAAAAATGGAAAAGTAGAGAAATTGATATAGATATATTATTTTATAATGATTTAGTTTTCAATTCTAAACACTTAACTATTCCACACCCAGAAATTCCACATAGAAAATTTGTTCTCATACCTTTAAATGAAATCGAGCCAGATTTTATTCACCCTGTTTTAAAATTAAAGGTAAGAGAACTACTGAAAGTAACAAAAGACAAACTAAATTGTGAATTTTATCAATCATCAGAAGTATTAATAAATTAATTTGAAAAAATAGAGAAATAAATCCTATCTTTTATTAAAAATTACTATTAATTTTAAGATAAAATAAAAACAAATGTATATAGCAATCGAAGGAGTAATTGGGGTTGGAAAAACCTCATTAGCAAAAAAAATTTCAGAAAGATTAAACGCAAAATTAATACTTGAAAGCTTTGAAGATAATCCTTTTTTAGAAAAATTTTATAAAAATCCAGAAAGGTATGCTTTTCACACTCAAATACATTTTTTACTTACAAGGTATAAACAATTAATTCAATTAAAGCAGGAAGATTTGTTTTACGATTATATCGTTTCAGATTACATTTTTGAAAAAGATAAAATTTTTGCATATATGAACTTAAAGGATGATGAACTTGAATTGTATGAAAGAATTTCTAAACTAATTGAGCGAGAAATAAGAACGCCTGATTTAGTTATATATCTACAGTCTACTGTAGAAAGGCTTATGCAAAATATAAAACAACGAAATCGTCCTTATGAAAAAGAAATTACAAAAGAATATATTAAGGATTTAAATGAAGGCTACAATTATTTCTTCTTTAGGTATAGAGCAACTAAAGTTCTTATAGTAAATGTTGCCGAAATTGATTTTGTTAACAATGAAAAAGATTTCGAAGAACTTGTAAAAAAGATTCTTTCCCCCGAACACGCACAATTAGAGTATTTTAACCCATTGAATAGAAAAGCAGTATCAGGTTAACAATGTTTAGATTATTTTTCATATTATTTTTAGCTTTAATAGTTTTTTATATAATAAGATTAATTTTATTGTTAATTAAAGGTAAAAATTATTTAAAAGTAAGAAATCTAAATAATAAACCAAATCACAAGGAAAAATCAACTAATAATAAAATAATAGACGCAGATTACGAAGAAATCCAATAAATTAAAAATTCGTCTTGCTTCATAAGATACTAAAACCTTTTGTTAATAAGAACCCCATTGAAGTAAAAAAAATAAACCCTGAAAAGGTAAAAAACATTTTAATAGTAAAGCAGCATAATCAGTTAGGTGATATGCTTTGCACTCTTCCTTTAATAGCAGCAGTTAGGAAAAAGTTTTATAAGGCACATATTACTCTGGTCGCTTCGAAGGATAATTATGAAATAATGGATAGCTCAGCAAATAAATATTTAAATAGAGTAATTCTTTTCAAAAAATCTCCACTTAATGAATATAATCGGTTTTTCCGTGAATTAAAGGATAGGAAATATGATATAGGTATTGTACCTTCTACTGTTTCCTTTTCAAGAACATCTCATTTAATAAATTTTCTTTCGGGTGCTAAAATAAGAGTTGGAGTAAAAAGTGCTGATGGCAGATATAATAAAAGTGAGTATTTATTAAATGTAAAATCTGATTTTGTTTGGGATAAATATAAATTACATCAGACAGAGAGAAACCTTGAAATTGCTAATCTTCTAAATTGTAGATTAAATGAAAAAGAAAAAAATGATGTTAGATTATTTTTAGATAAAGAAGAAATAACTTTCGCTAAAGAGTTTATAAAAATCAATTTTCCTAATTACAATAATAAAATAATTGGTTATCATATAGGAGCAGCAAAGATAAAAAACAGGTGGGATTTAAGTAACTTTGCAGAGTTAATTATTAAATTATACAAAAAATTCAACAACTACGTTCTTCTTACGAAGGGACCTTTAGACAGAGAATTAACTACAAATTTAACTACATTATTAAAAGAACAGGGAATTAAAACAGTAATAACAAATTATAATATACGAAAAGTAGCAGCAATTTTATCGGAAATAGATTTATATATTACTAATGATACAGGAACAATGCATACTGCAAGCTATGTAGGTACACCTTTAATTGCTTTATTCGGTCCTACAAATGGATATGAATGGGGTCCACTCAAGAAAAATCAGATTTACATACAATCACCAACATCTAACATCAATGATATAAAACCTGACTTAGTTTATAAAAAATCAATTGAATTGTTAACTCAAACTAAAAATGGAAAAAACATTAGCAGCAATTGATATAGGAACAAATTCATTTCATTTAATTGTTGTTGAAATAAAAAATAATTCTGGTTTCAAAATTTTAGCAAGAGAAAAAGAAGTTGTAAGACTTGGGAAGAGTTCTCGGGATATGAAATATATTTTTCCAGATGCAACTACAAGAGCTATATCAACTCTCAAAAGATTTAAATTAATATGTGAATCTTATAATGCCAAAATAAGAGCTGTTGCAACAAGTGCTGTTAGAGAAGCTTTAAACAGCGAAGATTTTGTTAATGAAATATACGATAAAACTGGAATAAAAATAGAGGTGGTATCGGGATATGAAGAAGCAAGGCTAATTTATTTAGGTGTCTTACAAGCTTTACCTGTGTTTGATAGAAAAATTCTTCTAATTGATATTGGGGGTGGTAGTACTGAATTCCTAATTGGGGAAAAAAGTGAGGTGTTATTTGCTAATAGTTTAAAAATTGGTGCAGTAAGGTTAACTGAAAGATTTTTTGAGAAAGGAAAATTTAACCCTGATTTAATAGATGAAGCAAGACTATCTATTAAAACTATGATATATCCTGTCTTAAGAGATTTAAGGAAGTATCAGTTTGATATCGCAATTGGATCATCAGGCACTATACTCAATATAGGTTCAATTATTAGAAATTATGAAAATGATGACGAAAGCAGTTTTAATCTAAACAGTTTTTCATATGGGAAAGAATCATTATTAAAAGTCGTAAAAAAAATTACAAATTGCAGTAATACAGATCAACTTTATAAAATAAAAGGAATCGATCCTGAAAGAGTAGATATAATAACTGCAGGTGCATTAATTTTGGAACAAATTTTTTTAGGTTTAAATTTGGAAAAAATTACTATTTCCACTTATGCTTTAAGAGAAGGAATTGTTTTAGATACAATTGACAAAATAAGTGGGGAGAAAATCCTGAGCTTCATTACCGATGTAAGATACAAAAGTGTAATTAGATTTGCAGAACATTGCAATTATGATAAAAAACATTCGGAAAAAGTTACAGAACTAGCATCAAAGATATTTGATTTTACAAAGGAAAATTTTAAAGAATATAATTTATCAGATTCAGATAAAGAATATCTTGTTGCAGCTTGTATTTTACATGATGTTGGACATAATATTTCCCCGTCTCAACATCATCGCCACTCTTATTATCTAATAAAAAACAGTGATCTGTTAGGATTTAATAACGAAGAAATAGAAATTATCGCAAACATTTCCAGATATCATCGGAAATCTCATCCAAAATTAAAACATGAAAACTTTGCAAAATTAAGCTCTGTTAATAAAGATAGAGTTAGAAAATTAGCAGCCATTTTGAGAATTGCTGATGGTCTCGATAGAAGCCACAATTCACTCGTTGATGATTTACAATTTGAAAGGAAGAACAATACTATTAATATTACTCTTATTTCAAAATCAAGAGAATTAGATCTCGAACTTTGGGGAGCCAATATGAGAAAAGATTTATATGAACAAATATTTGATATCAAATTAAATTTCTTAGTATGAAAATTGCTATAGTTTGTTATCCAACTTATGGTGGAAGTGGTGTAGTAGCCACTGAATTAGGTAAGTTTTTAGCAAAGCGCGGACATGAGATACATTTCGTCTCTTATGCGATACCATCAAAACTATCAATATTTTATGATAATATTTTCTTCCATGAGGTTGAAATGTATACTTACCCATTATTTGAATTTCCATTATATTCCATTGCTCTCGCAAGCAAACTTGTTGATGTTGCAATTTTTAATGAAATTGATTTAATACATGTTCATTATGCTATTCCTCACGCAACGAGTGCATATTTAGCAAAAGAAATCTTAAAATTTGAAAATCATAAAAAGAGAATTAAAATTGTAACAACACTTCATGGTACTGATATTACTCTTGTAGGATTAGAACCATCATTTTTAAAAACTTTAAAATTTAGTATTGAACAATCTGATGGAGTAACAGCAGTTTCAAATTTCTTAAAAGAGAAAACAATTTCTTCATACAAAATTAAAAATGAAATCGAAGTAATTTATAATTTCGTTGATGTAAACAAATATAAGAAATGTGATTCTTCAGAAATTAAAAAGCTAAAAGAACATTTTGCCCCAAATAATGAAAAAGTATTGATTCATACTTCGAATTTTAGAAAGCTTAAACGAGTTCCTGATGTGATAAAAATTTTTCATAAGGTATCTGAAAAGATACCTTCGGTATTAATTTTAATTGGAGATGGACCTGAGCGAAGCGAATGCGAAAAATTAGTGCGAGAACTTAATTTAACAAGCAAAGTAATGTTTATGGGTAAACAAGATTCAATTTCAGAATTATTATCAATATCCGATATATTTTTGATGCCTTCGGAATCTGAAAGCTTTGGGTTATCTGCTTTAGAAGCAATGAGTACTTCCATTCCTGTTATATCCACAAATATTGGAGGGTTACCTGAACTCAATATTAATGGTAAAACAGGTTTCACTGCTAAGGTGGGTGATATAGAGTCGATGGCTAGTTTTACAATACAACTTTTAACTAACGAAGCAGAATACAAAAAGTTTAGTGAAAATGCTAGAAAAAGAGCAGAGGAATTCCGCTCAGAAAATATTATACCTAAATACGAAAAATATTACGAAAAAATCCTAAATAAATAATTATCTTTTTCGTGGTTTATCTTCATAGAGAGTAAATTCAGGTAAGAATCTTTCAACTGAATTAATCAAAATTTCAGGGACATATTTACCATTAGGATTCTTTTCTATTTTTACTTTTTTAACTTTCTGATTTGAATCAAATATTATCGTCATAAACTCCCCGTCTATGAAGTTTATTCCATTTGCTTTTTTACCCTCATAGGAATAATATATCCCAACAGCATTACTATCCACAAAAACTGTATTCAGTTTGTTACCATCAAAAGTCATTATTATATTGTTACCTTTGATTTGGTCATATCTATCAGAAAAATTTGAATCACTCAAAGAAATTATAAATGAAAACCTTGAATTTTTAATTTGTGGTAACCTTTTAGCATATACTTTTCTTATCCTGTTCTCAACCACTTCTGCATAAATTGAGTCAGCTACCATTTGAATATCTTTTTGCCAAACTATTGGATTTCCCGTCAAAGTTATCACATCAATACTATCTGTAACAGATGTATAGTATCTTGATATGTTACACTTAGCTAAAAAATCTCCCCTAATTATATTTACACTATCTTTTGCAAAATAATACTCGGGTTTCTTTCTGAAAGCTTCAAGCATATTACTATATAAATATAATGTATCTCCTGATTTCTCAGGCCTAATTAATACTGCATTACCTTTAATTAATGTGTAAAGAGTATTTTCATAGTTCTCAAGATAATCACCTTTTGCAAACATTCCGGTCTTTAAATCATTTATTCTAACATTGCCAGTAGCAATTGATTTATTTTCAAAAGAATAATCTGTCAAAGTATCTGATAAAATTATTGAACTGTCTTTTTCAATGCTAACATTAACTCTTGCAAAAGTTTTTCCGGTACGTTTAAAAAAATCAATATATTCAGCCTTTACTATGGAAGAATCAGTTCTTACAACAACATTCCCTTTACAAAATGAATCTTCTGTGTTTCTAAAATATATTAATTCTTTTGCAGTTATTTTATATTCTGGATTAACAATGATTACATCACCTGTGAAATGAGCTTTATACTCGTTAAAATAATAAATTCCTCTATCCGCTCTTAAGGTTGCATTTGGATCCTTAAGCGTAATACCGTTCTCACAAATTGCCTTCGCATCGTTACCAAAATAGTATGCTCTTTCCGTAAACAATGAAAGAGTATCTTTAAATATCCTTACATTTCCTTTCAGTTCAATTCTATTCTGTTCAACATATTGTATTGCATTATTACAATAAATTTCAATATTATTATGTAAAAAATGTACATTCCCCGTAGCTTCACGAATTGTCTGATTATTTTCTGTTCTCCCCTCTAGTTTATCTGCTTTTTTCAATTCAATTTTCTCCTGTGCATAAATCAAATTTACTAAACAAATAAACGGTAATATTATAGTTGAAATTTTTATCATTTCGTAATGATTCCTGTAACTTTAAATACTTTATAGTTTTTTAAATTCTGATCCGATTCAAATCCATATCCTTCAATTTCTTCCTTTTCGGTTTTAATTTTTACAAATGCATCAGAATAAACCCTTCGTTTCTCATTATTCCAATTCATTCTTTTAGTTGTAACTAAGGTATTATTTTTCTTTCCAACTACGATTACACTATCATATATTTCAATATCTTTTGATGGTTCTAATACTTTACCTCTTTTACCTGTAAGAGTAGAAACAATTTCACCATTTTCATCATAAAAATCCACAATAGCTCCATCTTCTACTAAAGTGTAATATCGTGAATTATAAACTGAAATATGTCCTGCTTTTAAAATTGCCTTTACTTTTCCAGAATCCGAAAAAATTACTGTTGAATTCCAACTTTCCTGATCTGGTAATTCTTCTGATTTATAATCAGTCCTTGGTGGTCCAAATTTGTTTTCACACGAATAAAACATGAACAATATACCAATTACTATTAAAAATTTTTTAATAAACCCACATTTTGTAGTACAATCAAGCATCTATTTAAGAGTCAATAAAATTTTTTTACTTTAAACCCAACTCAACAAGTGTATGCATATGAATTATTCCATCAACCTTATTTTTTCCGTTACTTACTATTAACTGTGTAATTTTATTTCTTTCCATAATCTCGAGTGCATTCGCAGCTAAAGTATTACCGTTAATTACCTTTGGATTTTTAGACATTACATCTTTAGCTCTAATTTTTTCTATAGAAGAATTTTTTTCAAGCATTCGTCTCAGATCTCCATCCGTTATAATTCCTTTGATCTTTCCTTTGTCTGTTACTATTGCACAACCAAGTCTTTTTGATGAAATTGTGTAAATTACATTTTTCAACCATTCATTCACATTAACAATTGGTATTTCATCTCCTTTTTTCATTATATCTTCTACTTTAAGTAATAATTTTTTTCCGAGAGTACCCCCTGGATGAAAAAGTGCAAAATTTTCTTTGGTAAAGCCTTTTTTCTGTAAAAGTGCGATCGCTATTGCATCACCTAACACCAATGATACGGTAGAAGAAGAAGTAGGAGCAAGATTAAATGGGCATGCTTCTTCTGTTATGGATGTTTCCAACACTATATCTGCATCCTCAGCTAATTTTGAGTTCTTATTAGCCGTTATTAATATGATTTTATTGTGAAATTCTTTAAAAATTGGTATCAATCTTTTTAACTCACTTGTTCCCCCACTCTTTGAAATTATAATAACAACATCTTCTGGTCTAATTAAACCTAAATCACCATGTAAACTATCAGAAGAATGTAAAAACATTGAATAGGTACCAGTGGAATTAAAAGTAGAAACTAATTTTTGCGCTACAATTCCAGATTTGCCAAGACCAGTTACTATAACTTTACCTTTACACTTATATATTAACTCAATTGCTTCTTTCAAATTTTTCTGAAAATCTTTATTAGAAAATTTCTTTTCTAAAGTAAAAATAGCTTTTCTTTCTTTTGTAACTACTGCTTTAGCATTTTTTATATCATTATTCATATTAAAAATTTTATAAAAATTATGTAAATTATTAATTGATTACAATTATAAACATATATTATTTTCAGATAAATTATTTAATTCATTCATGCAAAAAGGTGATCTGGTTGAATTAGAAATTAAATCTTTAAATTCTGAAGGAGATGGCATCGCCAAAACATCTGAAGGCATAGTAATTTTTATAAAAAATGCTATACCTGGTGATAAACTTAAAGCTAAAATTCTAAGGAAAAAAAGAAATTACTATATTGCCAGAATTGAAGAAATATTAAATCCTTCAGAACACAGAACAAAACCCGTTTGTAAACATTTTGGAATTTGTGGTGGATGTAAATTTCAAAATCTGGACTATAATTACCAAATAAAATATAAATATCAGATAGTTTCTGATGCGTTTAGAAAAATCGGTAATTTCCCCGATTTAAATATTAGTGAACCAATAAGAGCAGATGATATTTATAATTATAGAAATAAAATGGAATTCTCTTTTTCTGAAGATAAGTGGTTAGAGAACTTTGAGAAAAACCAATTAAATAATTCAAAAGAAGAATCACTTTTAGAAAATTATAAAGCAAAGCAAAAGGAAAAAACAATAGCATTAGGTTTACATATACCTAATTTCCATTCAAAGATAGTAGATATAGAAGAATGCTTTCTTCAATCCGAAACATCGTATAAAATAGTAAATTTTATAAGGGAATTTTTCAAAATTAAAAACAAAAGTGTTTATTCTATAGAAACTCATAGCGGTTATTTGAGATTTCTTATCATAAGACAAAGTTATTATACACAAGATTTAATGGTAAATCTCATAACTTATAATTATGATGAAGAATTAATTTTCGAACTAAAAGAAAAATTATTAGAAAAATTCAACCAAATCACAACAATAATAAATTCAATATCCACAAAAAAAGCTCAGATAGCAATCGGTGATAAAACAGAAATAATATATGGAAATGGTTATATTATAGAACAACTCAATAATGGTATAAGAAATCTTAATTTCAGGATTTCACCAAATTCTTTTTTCCAAACAAACACAAAGCAGTGCGAAAAACTTTTCAAGGAAGGTATGAAACTACTTGATTTAAAACATAATGATTCCATTCTTGATTTATATTGTGGGACAGGAACGATTTCAATATTTGTAGCAGATAAGGTTCAAAAAGTTCTTGGTGTAGAACTATCTTCCGAAGCAATTCAAGATGCTCAAATTAATACTAAATTAAACAATTTATCAAATTTAGAATTTATCAAGTCGGATATTAAAGAGTATTTAAAAGAAAATAAAGATTTAGTAAATAAATTTGACAAACTAATTTTGGATCCCCCACGCTCTGGGTTACATCCTGATATAAGTAAAATCTTATCGGAAACTAATTTTTCAAAAATATTGTATATAAGTTGCAACCCATCAACACAGGCAAGAGATTTAAAAATTATCTGTTCAAAAGGAAAGTACAAAATTGAAAAATTGCAACCTGTTGATATGTTTCCAAATACAGCACATATTGAAAATATATGTCTTCTAAATTCAATAAATTAAATTTTAACATTTATTTTTAAAATTAAAAATATTATCCTTAAACAATATGGAAGAAAAATATCACATACTATGGGTAGATGATGAAATAGATCTGTTAAAATCTAATATTATATTTCTAAAACAAAAAGGATACAATGTATCAGAAGCTACTAATGGGGAAGATGCAATACAATTAATAAAAAATAATGATTATGATATTGTTTTTATGGACGAAATGATGCCGGGTAAAGGTGGGCTTGAAACTTTATTAGAAATTAAGGAAATAAAACCTTGGCTTCCCGTTGTTATGGTTACAAAAAATGAGACTGAATCACTCATGGAAGAAGCGATTGGGAAAAAGATATCTGACTATTTAATCAAACCCGTAAATCCAAATCAGCTACTTCTGGTTTGTAAAAAATTACTTGAAGCACAAAGGTTAAAAGGTACTCAAGTTGCTAAAGATTTTATTCGTGAATTTAACAATATAAACCAGAGTCTAATGCAGGAGCAAAGTTGGGAAAGTTGGATAGATATTCACCAAAAAATGACAGAATGGGAAATCATTTTAGATGAACATCCAGAAATTGGACTAAAGCAAACTGCATTAGATCAAAGAAAAGAATTAAATATTGAGTTTTCAAAATTTGTGGAAAATAACTATAGGGATTGGGTGAATTCAGAAAAAAATCATCCTACTTTTTCTAATGAAATTGTTGAAAAATATGTTTTCCCATTATTAGAAGATTCCTTATCTGTATTTTTCTTTATAGTTGATTGTATGCGATTAGACCAATGGCTTGTAATGGAAAAATTTCTTACAGAATATTATAAAATTTCTAAAAATTATTATTACTCAATTCTTCCTACTGCAACCCCTTACTGTAGAAATGCAATATTTGCGGGGTTATTTCCTTATGAAATAGAAAAACATTATAGCAAACTATGGGCTTCTAACATAGATGATGAAAACTTAAAAAATAATTTTGAGAGAGAGTTTCTTTTAAAACTTATAAATAGAAAGAGAATAAAATTAAGAAACGAACCACGCTATACAAAAATAATGGATACAGATTTCAGCAGAAATATTGAAAACAAAATTATTTCATTCACTTCTAGTCATTTAAATGCAATTGTTATAAATTTTGTTGATATGATTGCTCACTCAAGGAGTGATACTGCTATATTAAAAGAAATAGCACCCGATGAGTCTGCATATAGATCTCTAACTGAATCATGGTTTGAACATTCATCATTTTTCGGGATGTTAAGAAAGCTCTCCACTCAAAAAAATATAAAAATAATTATTACTACAGATCATGGGAGCATAAGGTGTTTACATGGTGTAAAAGCCTACGGAGATAGGGAGTCTGCGCCAAATTTGAGATATAAATATGGAAAAAATGTTAAAGCAGATCCAAAGCACTCTTTGTTCATTAATAATCCCGCAGATTATAAATTCCCTATCAGGAATGGTTTAGTTAGTTATATAGTTGCAAAAGAAGATTATTATTTTGTATACCCAACAGATTATCATAAATTTTTAAATCAATATAACGATACATTCCAACACGGTGGAATATCAACAGAAGAGATGATTTTACCTATAGTTATTTTAGAACCAAAAATTTAGATTTTGAAAATAATTAAAAGTAATTCACCAAGAGAAACAGAACAAGCAGGTAAAAAGTATTCAGAAGAAAAAATAGAGATAAACGATATTATTTGTTTATCTGGTCCTCTTGGTAGTGGCAAAACTGTTTTTGTAAAGGGCATAGCTTCTTATTTTCAAGTTAATGGTATTGTTAACAGCCCTACATTTCTAATTGTTAATGAATATTTAGGAAAAAACCCTAAAAATAATCAGTCTTTAAAAATATTCCATTTCGATTTTTTTAGAATAAACAGTTTTAATGAGCTCACTTCCATAGGTTTTGAAGAATATATAAACACGAGAAATTCTATTACAATAATCGAATGGCCTGAAATATTAGAGGAACATATAAAAGAGAATATAAAAAAGGTAGAGTTTTCGTATGGAAAGTTAGAAAACCAAAGGATTATTAAATATTAAAATAAATTATTATTTTCATATTATTAATTAATTATTTTGAATATTTTATTACTTAATACAGCTACATATGATATAGAATTCGGATATTATGAAAATGGTAATCTAATTATTGAAAAATCATTACTGAATGAAGGAAATGCTGATTTAATTATTTTTTACATATATGAAAGTTTTAGAGAAAATAGAAGGAAGATTAAGGAAATTGATGCAGTCAGCCTTGTCAATGGTCCTGGTTCGTTTACGGGTATTAGAGTTGGTTCTGCAATCGCCAAAGGAATATGCCTTGTAACAAATTCATTATTTTATGAAATTAACACTTTGGATTTGATTTGTAATAAATATAAAGAAAAAGTATCACATAATACTAAAGTTATTCCCCTTATACCTGCTAATACAAAAGAAAATGAATTTTATTTTGCAGAATATATAATTGATAATAATAAAATAAAAAGAGTTTCTGACTATCAAGTAAATAAACTTGAAAATATAGCTAATGAAAAACACATTTATTTAATTAATGAAGATATAAATTTCTGCTTCCCTCAACACTTGAAGTTAGAAAATTTGAAAAATTATAGTAATATCAAATCACAATATGATTTAACTAAAGAGAAAATTTTGAATAATGAATACACAGATTTCAGAACCTCAGAACCTTTTTATATTAAAAAATTTACACCAATAAAAAAACAGATATAAAATATGGCATGGTTTAAAAGAGAAAAAGAAAACATTACAACAGATAAACCCAAACAGGATTTACCTGATGGGATGTGGGTAAAATGTGAGGAATGTGGTGAGCTTATACATAAAAAGCAATGGGAAGCGAATAAATATGTATGTTTCAAATGTGATTTCCATTTTAAAATTGGAAGTGAAGAATATATTAAAATTATTTTAGATGAAAATACTTTTCAGGAAATGGACAGAGAGATGCGCTCTGTTGACCCACTTAACTTTGTTGACTCAAAACCTTATAAACAAAGAATTGAAGAGCAAATAGAGAAAACTAAATTATTTGATGCTATAAGAACAGGGACAGGAAAAATTAATAATATTGATGTTGTTTTCTGTTGTATGGATTTTAAATTTATAGGTGGTAGCATGGGTAGTGTGGTTGGAGAAAAAATTGCAAGAGCAATAGATAAAAGCATTGAAACAAGATTTCCATTAATTATCATATCCGCTAGTGGTGGTGCTAGAATGATGGAAGGAGCATTATCTTTAATGCAACTAGCAAAAACTAGTTCAAGACTTGCAAAACTTGCAGAAGAAAAAGTCCCATACATTTCTGTAATAACGAATCCTACTACAGGCGGGACAACAGCTTCTTATGCTATGCTTGGAGATGTTAATATTGCGGAACCAAATGCTCTTATTGGTTTTGCAGGTCCACGAGTTATAAGGCAAGCAACAGGAAAAGATTTGCCAAAAGGATTTCAACGCTCAGAGTTTTTGTTAGAACACGGTTTTTTAGATAAAATAGTACACAGAAAAGATTTAAAAGAAACAATAACAAAATTATTAATACATTTTGCAAATTAATATTTAATAAACAAATAAATAGCCCTTGAAATTAATAAAAGATATTAAAGCTCTACAAAGTATTTCCGATTATTTCAGAGCAACAGTACGAACAATTGGATTTGTTCCTACAATGGGTTATTTACATGATGGCCATATTTCATTATTGCAAAAAGCCAGAATGGATTCTGAAATTGTTGTTGCAAGCATATTTGTAAACCCAACTCAGTTTTCCCCTACGGAAGACTTTAACGAGTACCCAAGAGATTTTCTTAGGGATTATCACATTTGCAGAAACTACGGTGTTGATTATATTTTTTATCCTGATACCAAAAGTATATACCCTGATGATTTCTTAACTGAGGTTTATGTAAAGGATATTTCTGATAGGTTGGAAGGTACATTCAGACCACGCCATTTTATAGGTGTGACAACAGTTGTTGCTAAACTAATTAATATAGTTAAACCCCATTTTGTCTATTTGGGACAAAAAGATGCCCAACAAGCAATAATAATTAAAAAAATGTGTGAAGACCTTAACATTGATATAGAAATAAAAATATGTCCAACTGTAAGAGAAAAAACTGGATTAGCATTAAGTTCAAGAAATACTTATTTAAATGATGATGAAAAAACAGAAGCTTCAATTCTTTACGAAGCATTAAACGAAGGAAAGAAAATGATTCTTGACTATAAAGTTGTAGATACAGAATCAATCAAAAAGTATGTGTCGAATTATATTTCAAGGAAATCTAAGAATATAAAATTGCAATATTTTGCAATTACTGATAATTACCTAATGAATGAAATTGAAAATCTCAAAAATTATAAAGGAGAAGTCGTTTTATCTTTAGCAGCATATTTAGGAAAAACACGATTGATAGATAATATATTATTTAACTACAATAACTAAATAAAAGAGAAAGTTGCTATGCAAAGGCAAATGCTAAAATCAAAAATCCACAGGGCAACGGTGACTCAAGCAGAGCTTAATTATGAAGGTTCACTAACGGTAGATACTGCTATACTTGAAGCAGCAGATATTAAAGAATTCGAAAAAGTACAAGTTGTTAATCTAAATAATGGTAATAGATTTGAAACTTATACTATTCCAGGTAAAAGAAATAGTGGGATTATTTGTTTAAATGGACCTGCTGCAAGACTCGGTACGGTAGGAGATGAAGTTATTATAATAACTTATTGCAACTGCACTGAAGAAGAATTAAAAAAGCACAAACCAAAAGTAGTTTACGTAGATAAAAAAAATAGGGTAAAAAAAATAAAAGCTTAGCGTTATTGTTAGCGACACTAATACTTGCTGCCGGTAAAGGCAAGCGAATGAAAAATCCTGAAAAAGCAAAAGTAATGTATACATTAAAGGGTAAACCCCTTATTGCTTATGTTATTGATTTATCATTAGAAATTGAAAGTGATAGAATTATTGCAATTGTAGGGCATCAAAGGAAGAGTGTAATCGATTTTATCACAAGTAATTACAAATCCAATAAAATTTCTTTTGCAATTCAGGAAGAGCAATTAGGTACGGGACATGCAGTTATGCAAACCTACTCTCAAATGAAAGATTTCAATGGTGATGTCTTGATATTATCAGGTGATGTGCCTCTGTTAAAAACAAGTTCCATAAAAAAATTTCTAAATTTTCATATTAAAAACAATTTTGATGCTTCTTTAATATCTGCTAAATTAGACAATCCATTTGGATATGGTAGAATAATAAGAGATGATAACAATAATTTATTAGATATTAGAGAAGAAAAAGATGCAAATAACGAAGAAAGAAAAATTAACGAAATAAACAGTGGAATTTACATTGTAAAAAGCAACATACTATTTGATGCTTTAAAGAAGGTAACACCAGATAATGCTCAAAAAGAATATTACCTTACAGATATATTTCATCAATTTGCAAAAAACAAGAATAAAATAGGAGCTTTTTTAATAGATAATCCAGTAGAAATTTTAGGAATAAATACAATCGAACAACTTCAGGAGTTAGAAAATTTATTTACATAAAAAATGAATAAGAATATAAACGAATTAATAGTTTCCGTTTCAGGTATAAGGGGAATTATCGGAGAAACGCTAACACCTAAAGAAATAGTAAAATATGTTTCTGCATTTGGAGAATTCATAAGAAAAAAATATAAGAATAAAAATATAATACTTGGAAGAGACGGTAGAAAAAATGGTGAACTAATTTACTCACTTTCCATCTCAACACTTGCTATGCTTGGTTTTAAAGTTCACTTCGTAGGTGTTGCTCCAACTCCCACGATTCAAATTGCAACTTCTGAAATTGATTCCGCAGGAGGAATCTCAGTAACAGCATCTCACAATCCACAAGAGTGGAATGGGTTAAAGTTTTTAAAACCCGATGGAACATTTATTGAACCTAATGATGCAGAAAAAATAAAATATCTTGCCTCTAAAAATAACTTCAAATACGCAAATACAAATGTTATTTTACCCCCTATCCCTTCATATAACTGGATTTACAGGCATATTGAAAAAGCACTATCCTTGAAATATATCAACCCTAAACTTATTAAAAGAAAAAATTTTAAGGTGGTTGTAGATGCTGTTAATTCGTCAGGTTCAATAATAGTTCCAATGTTATTACAAAAGTTAGGTTGTAAAGTTATTCAATTACATTGCGATTGTAGTGGGATTTTCCCACATAATCCAGAACCTCTTCCAAATAATCTCAAATCATTGTCAAAAGCAGTAACAAGTAATAAAGCAGATTTGGGAATCGCTGTAGATCCTGATGCTGATAGACTTGTTTTAATAATGGAAAATGGGAAACCTTTCGGAGAAGAAAACACAATAGTATCAGTGGTAAACTTTATATTAAGAAAAAGTGGTAAAGGAAATGTTACAGTAAATCTCTCAACAACAAGAGCGGTTGACGATATTGCAAAAATTTATAATGCAAAAGTTTTTAGAACTCCTGTGGGTGAAATAAATGTTGTGAAAGAAATGAAGAAAAATAACTCCATATGTGGTGGTGAAGGTAGCGGCGGAGTAATAATTCCAGATTCCCTTGGTGGTCATTATGGCAGAGATTCAATATTTGGAATTGTCATAATTTTACAAGAGCTCGCAGAAACAAACAAAACTATCTCAGAGTATAAAAATTTATTGCCTGCATACAAAATAGAGAAATCAAAAATTGAGAATGTAAAAAATCCAGATTTATATATTAATAAGATAATCGAATCAGCGAAAAAACAAAACTGTAAGGTTACAATTACCGATGGAGTTAAACTTGACTTTCCTGATTATTGGATTCATTATAGAAAATCAAATACAGAACCAATAATCAGAATTATTAAAGAAACTAAATTAAAATGACTGTTCTAATTAAAAACATAACAGACCTTATCACCTGTGAAAACCTAAGTAGAAAACCTAAGCATGGGAAGGACCAATCTGATATTGGTTTAATTAAAAATGGATTTATACTTTATAACGATGATAAAATTCTTCATAAAGGAAGAATGTTAGAATTAAAACATTTTTTAAAACAAAACAAAATAAAAATAAAAAATGAAATTGATGCTAAGAACAATGTTGTAATGCCAGGTTTTATTGACACCCATACTCATTTTGTATTTGCAGGTTCCCGTTCCGATGAATATGAAATGAGAATAAAAGGACTTACATATGAGCAAATTACAGCAAAAGGTGGGGGAATTAAAGCAACGGTAAAATCAGTTAGAGATATCTCAAAAGAAAAACTTATCGAAATTACACTGAAAAGATTAAAAAAATTCGTTACTTATGGTACAACAACAATTGAAGGAAAATCTGGTTATGGTTTAGATTTAAAAAATGAAATGAAAATTCTTGAAGTAATTAAATTTTTCAAGGATAACAATCCTTATAATTTAGACATATTTAGCACATTTCTTGGTGCCCATTCTTTTCCCGAAGGAAGAAATAAAAACGAATATATTGAAGAAATCTGTGAACAGATGATACCTGAAATTACAAAACGACGATTAGCAACTTTCATTGATGTTTTTTGTGAAAAAAATTACTTCTCAACAAAAGATACTGATAGAATTTTAAAAGTAGGGAAAAAATATGGACTAATTCCAAAATTACACACTGATCAATTTAATTCAATTGGTGGAATAGAAATCGCTTTAAAGAATAAAGCAATATCTGTAGACCATTTAGAAGTTGTGAAATTAAGTGATATAAAATTGTTAGCTAATGCAAATTATAATATCATTGCAACCTTACTGCCGGGTGTTTCTTATTTTCTTAATATAAATTATCCTCCCGCGAGGAAACTAATTGAAAATAATGTACCAATTGCATTAGCTACTGATTTTAACCCTGGAAGTTGTATGACAGAAAATATGCAAATCATTATGTCATTAGCATCAATAAAAATGAGAATGACAATTGAAGAAATAATTACTGCTGTTACTATTAACGCTGCTTATGCGATAAATTTTCAAAATTCTGCTGGTAGTATAGAAAAAGGTAAGCAAGCAGATTTATTGATTTTTGATACTCCTTCTTATAAAGATATTGTATACAATTTTGGAGTCAATCAAATTAAAACAGTAATTAAAAAAGGCAAGATTATTTATAAAAACTAAAACCCTATTTACATAAAAAATTATATAGCATTTCTATTGTGTTTTCAATAGCTTCAATTTTAAAAGATTGTGCATAACTCTTTAACCTATCTGCTATATCACTAAAAGTGTTTAAATTATACTTCTTTGCATAATCACTCAGTTTATCGGAAAAGTTATATACATCTTCTATTACTATTCCGTCTCTTAAATTAGTTAGCAAAGGTAAAATCTCTGTTTTAATTTCTTTATATTGATATTCAGAAACATCTACATTATTAAGGTCAATAATATTTTCTGTAACTATTTCTTCAGAATCTTCTTTTAATAATTTATATGGTAGGAATTTTTTAATTTCATTTATGAGTGAATTTCTACTCACAGGTTTTCTAAGAAAACCGTCAAAAACGCTTCTTATTTTATTAATGTCATCTTTTAAACTATATGCTGTTATTGCTACAATTTTAATATCCGCAGTCTCTTCTCTTTCCCTTAATATTTTAGAAGTCTCATATCCATCCATAACAGGCATTTGAATGTCCATTAAAATCAAATCTGGTTTATATTGTTCTGTTATCATTAATGCTTCTTCTCCGTTTTCAGCTTCTAATATTTTAATCTTAAAAGGAGTTAGATAGTCCCTCAATAAAGTCCTGTTAGATTCAATATCTTCAACTATTAAAATAGTCGAATCTTCAAATACAATATTTTTAATGTCCTCTTCTGTTTCTGCCTTTGAATACTCTTCTGAGAGAATACTTGATACGCTAACATCTTTAAACTTAACGATAAATTTTGATCCTTTTCCAACTTCACTTTCAACAGAGATCTCTCCATTCATTAATTCAACAAGCCTCTTTGTAATTGAAAGCCCCAAACCTGTGCCACCGTATTTTCTGGTACTTTGTCCTTCTCTTTGTGTGAATTTTTCAAATATCAATGCTTGTTGGTCTTTTGGAATTCCAATTCCTGTATCTTCTACTGTAAATGTTATATCTATTTTACTGCCCAAATGATCCTTTTCTTCAACATAAGCCGATACTTTTATTCCTCCTTTCATCGTAAACTTTACTGCATTACCAATTAAATTGAATAATACTTGTCTAATTCTCGTTTCATCAATTAATATACATTTTGGTAATTTGTCATCAATATATATTTCAAAACTTAAATTCTTTTCTTTAATCTTGAGTGAAAAAATCTTTTCTATATCGCTTATAATATTATATGGATTTACAGGTTCATAATTTATATCCATTTTACCTGCTTCTATTTTGGAAATATCAAGCACATCATTTATTAGGTTAAGTAAATTCCTTCCGCTTGTTTGTATGCCTTCTATATAATGGTTATATAAATCATTTCCACTTAACTGTTCTTTTAAAAGTTCTGCAAAACCTAATACAGCATTTAATGGTGTTCTAATTTCATGACTCATATTAGCAATAAATTCACTTTTAGCTTTATTTGCACTTTCTGCATCAAGCATTGACTTAACAGCTCTTTCCTCAGCTTTTTTTCTTTCCGTTATATCAAATGCAACTAACAACCTTACATATTTATCATTAAACCATTTAATAGCTTTCTCACTCACCGAAAAATATTTTGAACTATTTTCATTAAAAAACTCCCATTTAGGAACAGCTGAAGATTGTTTCTCAGCTTCAGTAAGAAGTTTTGTTTTAGGAATAGGTTTTCTTTTATCTTCTTCTCTGATTTGCAATATATCATAAAACTTTTTAGAAGCAATATTTTCCAGTTCAAGACTTTTCATCCCAAATTTATTTATATATAGGACTTCATCCGAATCTAAATCAGACGCTAAAATTATTGCATCTAAACTATCTAAAACATTGTACAATATTCTATTTAAATCTATCACTGCTTTTTCTTTCTCTAACAATTCTTCATTTATTTTCAATAGCCTTTCTTTTTCTTTTTTATTCTGGTTTATAATAATAATGAAAACTATTGATATAGAAATCAGAATCAGAATTGTAGTAATCAAAACTGGCAGATTGATACTACTTGTTGCTTTAATTGTTTTACTATAATCTAAAGAAAAAACCAGTGCATATTTTATTCCAAAAACTTTTATAGGATAGAAAGCACTAATCAGTTTTATTTGCTTATCTGATAAAATCAATTTATTTTCAATGGAATTATGAAATCCTTTTTCGACATCCTGAATAATAAGTTTCTTATCCCCTATTTCTGCACCAATTGGTAAATTTCCCGCTAATATTTCTCCTTGCATATCAATGAAAGAAGTATATAAACCTTCTCTTTTATACTTAGTATGTAATATATTCTGTATGTATTTTACGATATCAATTGTAAATTTTATATTACCAATTAATTCCTCCTTATTATAAAAAGGAAAAATTAGTGTAAAATATTTCGTGTTATTCTCATAACTAACTTTAAAGGAATCTTCTACAGTTGTAAATTTGAGTGAATCATATTGAGTATAAAAATAGTTTTTATCATCTTTTCTTTCCGTGAAAGATAACCCACGATTATTAATAACTTTTATCTCGTAAATTAGGTCATTATATTTATAAAGAAAATAACGGATTTTCTTTTCAACTTGATTTTTTTCCTTGATATCAGAAAAAACTTGTTCAATATCCCTATAAGAAAAAGAATATTTTAAATCAAACTCAATATCAGTAATAACTTTTTCAATATTACCTCCCTCAAATTTCACATCTTGTTTGATCCAAACTTTTTCATTTTCAAATTGTATATCATAATTATATATATAATAGAAAACATTAAAGATAATAATAAGAAAAATTACAGTGAAAAGAAGAATATAAACTTTTTTCATACTTAAATCCCTAATTATTTGTTATTGTTTTCACTAAAATCCAATCAAACTCAGGAATCGGATTGGAAATAAAATGATAACACCTATTATTATATTCAAAGTAATGATACTCAACAGTTTCCGTCAACAACTTATTAAAATACTCCCTAAATTCTTTTATCTTATGATTTAGTATTTTGTGTGATTCAGGTTTAAATGTATTTTCACTAATTGTTCCAAAATACTTATGTTCTTCATAAGGAGGAATAAATAGCAATTCAGCAATATGGTTATTAGCGGCAATAATTGTACCATTTTTGTGAAGTATCATAACATTGTGATGATCTTTTGAAAGATATTTTCTCATCATCTTTTTTATTGTTATGTCAACACCAAGTACTCCCTGAAGAGTGTCATTATAATAAACAGGTACAATACAAGAAATCATCCACCCCCTACCAGCAGGATCTACATAAGGTTCAAAAATCCAAACAACTTTTTTCTCTGGATTATGAACCTTATCAGCGAGATAATAAAAATTAAATTTTGTAATATCAATCTTAGGTTCATACTGAACAAGAACATCTAAAAATGGGTAAATCCTATTATAAGAATATCTATCATTATAATATATTTGAACAATGTTAGTATCCAATTTTTCATAAGAGTAATCCATAACCGCCTTAAAAATTGAGTCCAATGGTTCAGTCATATAAACAATATTTTTTATTCTATCATCTACTTTATGCAACCCAGATACAAAAACAGCAGATTTTCCATCATCCTTTCTTTTATGCATAACACCATTATCATTTATCACATAATTATCAATGTTTTTATGGTTAATTATAGGATTGCTATATAATTGAGTAGTAAAGTTAGCAACATTTTCCATTATTTTTGTTATAGTATCAAAATCTTTCTTTAACAAATTCTCCAGTTCATCCAGTGCATTTAAGTGAGTACGAACTTCATCATTACTTAACCTTTTACTCCCGCAAGAGAAAAATAAAAAAACAAGCAAAATAACAATAAACTTTTGTAATTTCATTTAATTCTTAAATTTTTTAAAAATAATAAGAATATTTATTAAATGTTACTATCTTAATTAATCGATTTTAATTTTTGTTTTATTTTCATAGTAATTGATGGAGGGGTTAGATTTTCAAACTCTAAAACATTACTAATAGTGCTTGGTTTAAACCATCTATTTTCAAAAGCGATAGGTAAGACTTCACAGCACAATTTATTCTTTAACGCTATCTCGGATAAAATAGTAAACAGCCCTCCAGTAACAAAATGGTCTTCTATTGTAACAACTAGTTTATAAGATTTCAGACACTCAACAATTATATTTTCATCTATTGGTTTTAATGTTCTTAAATTAATAAGTGAAACCCCAATATTATTTTTCTCAAGTAAATTCTTGACTTCAAATGCTTCATTAAATAAATAGCCATAAACTAAAATTGCAATGTCCTTTCCTGAACCGAATTTTTCTGCTTTTCCTATTTCAAAATTTTTATCGTGTTCAATATTAGTTTCTCTTGCATTATATCTAATATAATATGGAGATTCCTCATTAATAATAGTCTCAATACAAATAAGCAAATCATTCAAATCAGCAGGACAAAATATCTTCATATTAGGAATACCTCTCATCAGAGAAATATCTTCAAGTGCTTGATGAGTCGGTCCATTGGGTCCTGATTGAATTCCAGCATAACTGCCAACTAATTTCACAGGTAAATTTGCAATTCCAATATCGCTTCTTATAAATTCAAAAGCACGCATTGTCATAAAAGCAGAATAACAATGGCAAATTGGAATTCTTCCTCTTAATGCGAATCCCGTTGCAACTCCTATCATAGTCATCTCATTAATACCTGTATCAATAAATCTTTTATCTGCATATAAAGGTAATGTCTTTAGTGCTGACCTATCCTCAGCAGTAAGTACTATTATTCTTTCATCTTTTAAAACAATATCTTTAAGTTTATTATCGTAATTCATTACTTTTAACAAAATTTATTTTTTACTCTTATGTAACTCTTCTATAAGTTCTTCTGCTTCTTGGGTTGTCAATTGAGCAAACCATTTATCCACACGAGATTCTATGGTAGGAATACCCTTACCTCTTACTGTATCTGCAATGATTACAATAGGTTTAAAAATATTTTTAGGTAACAATGAAAAAGTATTATGAATCTTTTCAAAATTATTTCCATCTGTCTTTCTTACTTCCCAACCAAAAGCTCTGAATTTATTATTTAAAGGTTCTAATTTTATTAGCTTATCTGTTTCTACATTTGCCTGCAACTTATTTCTATCAACTATAGCAATTAAATTATTTAATTTTCGAGAACCGGCATAAAGAATCGCTTCCCAATTTGATCCTTCATTTAGTTCCCCATCACCAAGCATAACTACAACTTTATTTTTACCTTTTCTTAATTTAATGTCTTCTGCAACACCGCAAGCTATACTCAATAAATGCCCTAATGAACCAGAATGAAATTCAATACCATTGATGTTAGTATTTGGTTGCCAATAAATATAATCGTTTGTGCTTAAATGATTTTCAAGTCTCTTCTCATTTAGAATACCAATTTCTACAAAGACAGAATAAAGTACGGACACTACATGTCCCTTAGATAAGAAAAAATAGTCTCTATCAGGACTGTTTAAATTATCTTTCTTTACATTTAAGAATACTTTGTATAAATATAGTAATATATCAGCACAAGATAATGCAGCACCTATAAAACAACCGCCTCGAGCCGCCATTCTTATAACCCTCTCTCTCACTCTAATCGATGATTCTTTAAGATTATCTATTGAAATCGTTTTCATTAAAAATCTAATATTTTTTAAATCTCAAATTAATATTGTTACCAATTTATTAATTAAATTTAAAAAACTCAAAGTAAATATTATTTTTTATTTTTCAACGAAATAACTAATATTTAGAAAACATATTTATTATTTTATAAAATGTAATTTATTAAGTATGAAAAAAATAATATTGTTGTTTTGCTTAATACAATTGACAAATACTTTATTAGCACAAGTTGAAAATGTACCCCTTACATATCCAGTTTATGATTTTCTAAAAGAAATGTCTGTTAAGGGTATTATAGATTTGAATGACGACAACCCCAATCTTTCGCGATTTGAGGTAGCAGACTACTTAAAACAAATTGAAGAAAACAAAAGCTCATTAAGTAATACAGAAAATGATCTGTTAAATAAATATAAAGTTGAATTTATTTATGAAGAAGCAAATGAGAACAATCATTGGAAACTTTTCGGTAGTGGAAAGGGATTTATTAAAAATCTAGAGGACTTTTTTTCGAATAAACAAAAATATATTTTCTATTTTGGTGAAGAAGGTAACAATCTATATGTAGAAGGTCTAGGAAATATATATGTTGGGAGAAAAACAAAACCTGATAAGAACACAAATGTTCTTATGATGGATGGTGGACTTAGAGCAAGGGGTACAGTTTTTAATCATCTTGGATATTTTTTCGAATATAACAAAGGTGCAATAATTGGACAAAAAGAACTTGCTCCTTTGATAGAACCAAGATTAAGGTCTGATTTCAAATTCAATGAAGATGCAGAAAAAGTTCTAAGTTATGATAACACAGGTGCATATATAAAATACTTCGTGGAACCTTTGGATAGGTTCAAACTGTCAGGGCAAATAGGCAGAGAAAGACTTACTTATGGTTATGGTTATGGAGATAAAGTTATTCTAAATGGCGATAATCCAGATATGGATTTCTTTAAGTTTAGTGCTGATTATGATATGTTTCATCTTTCAGGTATTTATGCATCTACTGTTGGATATTTTTCAAAAAATAGAGATGAAAGATATACAAAATATTACTCAGCGCATAGACTGAAAATCGCAATAAAAAACGTTATTGATATAGGGGTTACAGATGTTGTTGTTTATAATGGGAGAATAGATTTTGCTTATTTGAATCCCATTTTATTCTGGTTATTTGCTGAAAAGTCGCTACAAGATAGAGACAATAAAAATGTTTGTTTCGATTTTAGAACAAGATTCCTTAAAAACACAGAATTTCAAGGGACTATATTCATTGATGACGATGAAGGATTCGCTATTCTTTCTGGAAAAACCAATAGAGACCAAAAATTTGCTTATCAGGTAGGTGCATTTTTCTACGAACCCCTTTCAATAAAGAATCTTTCTTTCGTAATAGAGTATACAAAGATTAGACCTTATACATACACTCATTACGATTTAAAAAACAATTATACTGCTTATGGTATAAATCTTGGGCACCCAATAGGTCCAAATGCAGATGAAGTTTTCACTCGAATTTCTTACAATATCTCTGACTGGGGTAGAATTAATCTTGAATATAGATTCATTAGAAAAGGTAATAACATTTTTGATGCAAATGGGAATTTGATTAAAAATGTAGGCGGTGATTTGATTCATGCATTCAGAGATGGTATTGATGATGAAGATGCTAGGTTTCTAGACGGTGAAAGAGTAAACACAAATAATATAAGACTAAATTTTAGATTTATTCCAATCAGGAACTATATAATTAATTTTTATTTTGTCTATAATATAGACAACAATATTACCAAAGGTACAAAAAGCGATTATAGTTACGCTTTTGTCAGAATAAATATAGAATATTAATTAAGATAAATTTACTTTTTTAATAAATTAAGTCCTTCTAGAGCAGAAGCATCATCAGGGCTAATAAGAAGAACTTTTTTGAATAGTACCTCTGCTTCTTTACCTTTCCCTAATTGATAATTGGTCCAGGCAAGCATTAAGTTAGAATAATAATCAAACGGATATAGGTTCACTACTTTTTCAAAATAGTTGTATGCTTTTTGATAATCTGGTTTATAGTAATAAATAAGTCCAAGTCTATACATTACAAATGTATTATTTGGGTCAATTTTTAAAATTTCCAAGTAAGTATCAGCAACTTTATCCCAATCCTCAACCGCACTTAAAGGATACACATAGCCAAGTTTAGGTTCTATTGCATACGGCATAAGATTCATGGCTATTTTGTAATAATTCATTGATTCTGAATATTGTTTATTTAGATAGTATAACCAACCAAGTCTTAAATTTATTTCATAATTATTCGCTATGTATACATTTTTAAGTGCATCAATAGCAGCACTAATATTTCCTTCTGATTCATATTTATAACTGAGTTTAAAAGCATTTTGTACATCATCATAAGGGATGATTGACTCTTTTTGGGCATTTATTCCTGTTGCTATAACAAAAACAGCAACTATTATTAATAGTTTTTTAAAGTTTTTTAAAAGGTCCATTTTATACCTCCTATTAATTTATGATTAAATATATTTTCTATAGTTTGTTCTGTTTGAGTATTTGATATATACTTAAATGAGTACATTTCTTGAGGATAAAACTGGTATCTTAAAGAAAGATAAAAGTCAATTGATAATGGCAAAAGAAATACTATTTCGTATTTATATTTTATTTTATCAACATTGTTGTAAACAATGAATGCAGAATTCTCATGGTAATTATAAATATTACCAGTGGTATAATTCGATTCAACCCATAAAATATCTGTAACTTTAAAACCAACTTTAGCATAGTATAAAAAATTGGTTGAATAATCTTCTTTCTTTTCTCCTTTATCTAAATGCAAAATAAAACTATTAACTAAATAAAAATTTAAATTACCAAATGGATACCAGGTCATAGTAAAAGAATTCTGAAGTTGATTTGCATCGTTTAATCTTGAAACTCCTGATGATAATCCAATATCAAAATGATGTATTCTTTTATTCAACTCAATTGCTAAAACATAATCATTAAGTGTTTTGGATACTTTTGTAAAATTGTTGTTTTGATTATTAATAATGTCTTCCACATTGACATTTAAATAATGGAACGCACTGACTAAATCAAAACCTTTTCCAATATGAACGCCTGCACTAATATAATACTCATTCTGTAATGTTCTAGCATCAAATGTTTTAAAAAGATTATTTTGTAATTCATACCTTTTTAGAAAATTGAATGCATTATATATATATCCATGAAGTAAAGTAACTTGTTCACCAATATTATGAATTAAATCAATATTGAAATATATTCCATTTTTAAATAATTTTTGTTCACCTGAAATTTGTTGATTACTAGTAATTTTTTTATTTTTACTTTCTTCATAATCACCATTATAGATATAACCACCCTCTGTGTAAATTCCGTTTATAAATGCAGCTTTCTTGTAATTAATTTTTTCTTTCAATTTCGGAGGTGAATTTTTTGCCAATATACTTGCATCTTTGTATAATCCAGAAAATAAATATGAATAATAAAGGTATTCCATAGCAATAGTATCACTTTTATTAAAATCTAATGCTCTTTCAAAATGAGGTATTGAGGACATATAATTCTTCTTTTCATAGTAAGCAATCCCTACTCTCATTCTTAGATAATAAAAATCAATCCCTATCTCAAAAGCACTATCAGCTATTGTTAGCATTTCATCATATTTATTTTTCATATATAGATCATATGTCCTAACATCTATCGTACTATCATATTTGATAACCTGTGAAAATGATGAACCTATAAATACAAAAAAAATTAAAATGATTAATCTTCTGTTAAACATTTTGCAATTGTTAATTTATCTTTATGAATGATTTTAAAGCTGCAAAGTCCCCTATTTGTTATCTCTATATTAAACGTGTATTTTTTTGTTTCTCTACTTAAAAATGATTTAATTATTTCAGCTCTAAGTATCATAGATGTAGGGCTAATTTCATCATTTACACTCTCATAAAAGAGTTTATAATTTGCATTAAGATATACATAAAATGGTGCTATAAAATCCTGTACAAATAAACTTAACTTGTTATAAACATGATGTATTGCAATCGAATCATATACTTCTAAATTTTGATAAAATCCAAGTGGTACTTTATAAAATGCAAGGAAAAAATAGTAGAGCAATGATTTTCTATTTCCGATAAAATCATAGAAGTAAAATACTTTATTGTCATTCGCAAAATATGCATATGAGTTTGTCTCCTTACAATATATATATGAGACATTATAAATATCTGTAAATATTTCCCATTTTATCTTCTTCTTTTTTTCATTATCATCAACTTCAAAATCTAGTTTTTTCCCTGGAAACATATTAAATGCATTTCTCATAAATTCATTAATCTCGAGGTTACATACTATTTCATTTTGGGCAGGTTTATTATAAGAATTGTATTTTAATTTATTATTAACTTTTGATAAATAAAAACCAAATGGATAATCAATTGTTTCTGCACCAACTATAGGAACGGTTTGCAGTTGAAAATGAATATGTGGTTCTGGTGACCGCCCTGAATTTCCACAAGATGCTATAATTTGTCCACTTCTCACAAAAGACCCTTTTTGTACTTTAAATGAACCAGCTTTTAAATGGCTAATTTGTGAATAAAATCCATCGCCATGCCTGATGATAATAGTATTTCCCCAATTTTCCTCAAGATTTACTTGACCAATTGGATTATCAGGTATACCATCTACTATTTCTTCAACATATCCATCTGCAGGTGCCAGTACTGCCTTATCATAACAATAATAATCTTCAAGTGCGATTCCATTATTTTTAAAAGTTTTATTACTCGAATCAATAATCACAAAATCATATGCATATCTCCATTTATCTTTGTGGGTCAAACTCCCATCATGGGATTGCGATACAACCCACTCACCATAAAAAGGTAATCTTATCGAATAATAAACTTGATTTCTATAGCGATGATTATTATTTACATAATTATATAAATTAACCTCGGGTGAGTTAGATTGAACATAAACTTCGGAAAGTTTTGCTGATTTCAAAAACCTTGCTTTAACAACAAGTAGGAATAATAATACCGTAATAATAAATGGTAAAGAATAAACAATCAAACCCCATGTAGCAAATACTTTATTCGTCGCAAGAAAAAATATTGCAGTAATAGGGGTAAGAATTATTGCCCATATGTAAGTTGAAGTAGAAGGAATCATAAAATACCCACCAACAGCAATTGCAGTAAGAATGAAATTAAATCCTACATAAGCAAAAATCAGTTCGGGATAATTCAATCCGATTAGCTTAAAAAAATAATATACAGAATAATATCCAATTAAAGATAAAGTAAATGAAATTCGTGAATAATATAATAACCCAATTGCAATTAGGACTCCAGCAATCACCTTATGTGGAAAGAATATAATTGAACCAAGTGATGAAAAATATGTTCTTATTGATTCAATAATTTCAAAACTTCTCAACCACAAATATTTGTCTAATAAATCCTGTCCACCTAGTTGAAACACATAATTGATAAAATAAACATCACGATTAGCAAGTTGAATTAAATTGACCTCTTTAATTGCAAGTGATAGGATCCAAAAAGAAAAAAGAAATGGTAAACTTAAATATGGTAAAGAATACTTAGAGAGAACCGTTTCTAATCCGATCGTGATGAAGAAGCAAAATATTGAGCTTAAAATTATGAATAAAATCAGAATCCAATTGGCTTCTAACCCTATACTTATTCCAATACCAAGCAAAAGCGAATTAAATCCATAATACCCCTTTTTAATACTAAACTTATCAAAGCCAAGTAAATCAGCAGTAATATTTGCAGTAATCAATGCTATCAACCCACATAATCCAGAGAAAGGTTCTAAAAAAGTTATCGCCACAATAATTAATGCAACAAATACTTTGTCTGAAAAAAATATTATTGAATAACTGTTTAATATAGCTCTTAAATGTTCCTTAATAGTCAAATTTTCTAATATTTACTTTTTTAATTTCAAGTAATCGGGAACATATTCAATAGAATTAATAAGTTCTGTTGTTTCATTCTGTCTAATTATATACACATCACCTTTTGATGAAATCAAAACAACTTTTGGTCTTAAAGTAATAAATTGCATCCATTGGGTCATATTGTATGCACCTATTCGGGAGATTACAACATGGTCCCCTTTCTTTAATGGTGGTAATGAAATGGACTCTCTCAGTTGGTCTATATTCATACATAATGGGCCATATAGAACAGTATTTTCGGAATGTTGTGAAAATTCCTGTGCAGGTGTAACTCTATGCTCGTACCAAAAAGAGGTAAATAATATATTAACACCAATATCAAGTATTGTAGCATTTCTACCATCAGAAAGTTTTTTATTTGCAACAACGGTTCCTATCAAACTACCAGCATCATCAATCAAAGCCCTCCCTGTTTCAAGTATTAATACTGGTAAACTATTAGGTTCAATTTGAGAGTTTATCAAAGCGGTTGTAATTGCTTCTGCAAAATCGTCAAAACTTGGAGAAATGTCAGTTCCAACTAAATAAGATCCTTTCAGAGTATTCTTGGATGAAAAACCACCACCTATATCAATATAACCAATATTGTGATTAAATTTCCGTTTTAAGTTTACAGCTAAATCTGCAAGTTTTGAAGCTGCAATACTATAAGCAGATGGAGATAGAATAAAAGTTCCTATGTGAGTGTGCAATCCAACAAGATTTAATTTCTTACTCAACATTATTCTGTTTAATGCTTCCCATGCTTCTCCATTTTCATAATTAAAACCAAATCTATCCCACATTGGATATATACCAGTATCCATATTTACTCTAATTGCAACTTTAGGTTTCTTTTTATGTTTCTCCGCTATTTCCACTAAAGTAAAAAGTTCATCAAAATGATCAATATGTATATATGAGCCATTATCAATTGCTTTATGCAATTCATTATCAGATTTATGTGGTCCATTGAAAATAATCTTATTTCCAGGTACTCCATTTAAAATAGCCTTTTCGTATTCAAATCCAGAGACAACTTCTGCCCAAGAGCCCTCTTGATGAAAAATATTGCATACAGCATTCAAATAATTTGTTTTATATGACCACGCAAATTGTACTTTCGGATACCTTGTTTCAAAAGCTCTTTTTGCTTCTGAATAAGTATTCCTTATAGTACTTTCAGAAATAACAAAAAGAGGTGAACCATATTTCCCTACTAATTCTTTTACAGGAATATTGTCTATATGAGTAATCGGTTCAAACTCTGTTTTCGTACCAAATTTACTGGAAACACCAATGCTTATTTTTTTAATAATTGGCCTTTCAAATGTTAACTTTTTTGTTTTCATATCGTTTTTTTAATTTTTATAATTCCGCATAAAGAGATAATTTTTCAAACTCCTCAATATTAGTTATTAAATCAAAAGAGTATCGGATAAATATTTTCCCAACTTCATATTCTGTAAACGGTTCTACTTCAATTCCAAGAGCAAGTTTTACAAGTGCTTCTGGTAAGTTTTGTCCTGCTCCTACAGAAAGATATACCCATGCAGGAAGGCGAGGATTTATTTCAACAAGAAAATACTCATTGTTCTTCGAGCGAATAATTTCCAGTTCCATTCCACCCCGCCACTTTGTTTTCTTAATTAGTCTTTTTGTCAATTTTAATAAATTATCATCAGCTAATGTTATTCCTGCCCAAGCTTTTCCTTTATCAGTAATATATAATTTTCTCATAGGTACAGCACCTACAGTATTCCCTTTACCATCTCCAAGTGCAACAACATTAACTTCAGTACCGCTAACATATTGTTGAATAATTATTGGAAAACCCCATTTGGCAGAAATTTTTCTCAGAAATGTAATTGCCTGTTCTCTATTATATGCAAGTTCAGCTTCGTAAAATTTTCCTTTTACATAGAAAGGATACTTTATTTCTTTTTCAACTGTGATTAACTCTCTTTCAAAATATACTGCCTTACTCGCTGGAACTTTAACACCATATTTCTCACCGAATTTCGGGAGATTGGATTTATGTCTCTCTTCATATTGCTCAATTGTCGGCAAGAATGTTTTAATTCCCATTTCTTCAAGTTTATTAGACGATTTCATAAAAGTATAAAGTTCAGCATCAAAATTGGGAATTAAAACATCAATATCTTCAATACTATTAATATATTCTAATCTCTTTATTAAAACATCTGAACCCGCCGTAGGATAAGGTATGTGATAAGATTTCTTAATTAAGTCATGCATATAAATACCAGGTTCAAGATTTTCATAAGCTAATCCGATTATTTTTGCATCAAAAAAATCAGAATCAAGTACACCTCTAATAAATGGGATTCCAGGACCAGGATTATCTGTATTGTTAAGTCCAGTAGCTGCAATTGTAATTTTTCTTTTCTTACTCATCAATCAAAATATTATAAGATTTTAAAGCGCTAATAAAATCATTTAAAGATTTTTCAAGAACGGTTTTGCTTACATCGTACTTTTCGAGTAACTTTCTGGTAATCTCTTCTAAATTCATATCCTTTCTTAAATATTCAATAATTTCAATCGCAATAGGATTTAGTGAGTATGAATCACCCGTTGTAGTATCATAAACAAAACCTGTTTCGCTGATTGCTACTTTTTTATTTATTTTCATAATAATTTTTTAATTTTATTTGCAATTTTCATACCAAAATAAATTATTCCTTGATTAAGCAATAAATCTATGAAATTACGTTATTTATATAATATAACAATCAAAATTTATTAATGCAACATCTTTTTAATCCGTAAATTTTGTCGATATTTTCAGCATTCTGTTAAAAATTCAATGCTTACTTTTATAAAAAAATAAAATTTATATTTCTAAAATTAAAAACATTCAGGAAAATTGAATATTAAATTAATTTTAAAAAATATACTTTGCAAAATTCTTATATTAAACTTTAGTATATGCAACAATGAATGATAAGATTATAAAAAAGAAAGGATGGCTTGTTACAATATCAGGTTTTATTATAAGTATCTCTCTTGGTATCCTTTATTCCTGGAGTATTTTCAAAACTGAAATTGAACGAATAATTAAATCGGGAAGTAATAACAGCTTTGATTGGGATTTATCAACCTTAAATGATCCATACTCAATTTCTGTACTTGTTTTTTCTTTCACGATGATAATTACAGGAAGAATTCAGGATAAGATTGGGCCAAAAATAACAACAGTCATAGGTGGAATCATCGTAAGCGCAGGGCTTTTTCTTTTATCTCAATTTTCCGATTACATTATATGGGTAAGTGGTTTTGGAATTATGCTAGGTATAGGTGTTGCTTTTTGTTATGCATCCATAACACCAGCAGCGTTGAAATGGTTTCCTGATGAAAAATCAGGATTAATAGCAGGTATAATTGTTTCAGGCTTGGCACTTTCCTCCGTATATATTGCTCCTCTATCTACTTACCTTATTTCTAAATTTGGCATTCATACAACAATGTTATATTATAGTATAGCATTTTTGATTGTTATAACAATCTTTTCATTTTTCATTTCGAATCCCCCAAAAAATTATATTCTTATATCTAAAAATCCTTTTCCAAAAATCAATTTACAAATTTCAAATGAAAAATCTCCAAAAGATTTTTTAAAAACATCTAATTTTTATAAAATCTGGTTTACATATTTCATTGGTGCTGGTGTAGGTCTAATGGTTTTTAGTTTCATTAATGATATGGTTAAAGCAGGGTTGCAACATTTAGCATTTTTAGGAGTAATTATAATTGCAGTTGGTAATGCTTCTGGAAGAATAATTGGAGGTGCCCTCTCAGATAAAATTGGCTCTAAAAAAACTTTAGTCATAATGTTCATATTCCAACTCCTGATGATGATAATCTCCACACTAATTACAATACTCAACAGTTACAACCCAATTTTACTTTTATTATTATCAACCTCAATTGGATTTGCCTATGGGACAAATCTTGCAATATTCCCACACATTACTAAACAATTATATGGACTTAAGAATTTTGGAATAAACTATGGTATTATGTTTGTAGCATGGGGCCTTGGAGGATTCTTGTTAAGCAGAATTTCTCAAATGTTATATACAAAAACCGATAGTCTTTCCTCTTCTTTTATTACTGCAATTATTATGTTAATAGTCGGATTATTTTTAATTTCAAAAATTAACTTAGACAAAGAAAATTCTTAATATTACCTGTTCATAAATAAATGAATTTTTTAGAATATTACTTTTAAAAACTTTATTCCTAAAATAGCATAAATACAGCAAAAAAAGTATATTAGTAAACTTCAATTCCACATTATCTCTCAAGATTTTTTAAAACATTAAGGAACAAATAATTTACACTAATCCTAAGATTTTAATCCACTGAAAAAATTTTAATACCCAACCACTCAATTTATTAACAATTTAATAAACTACACTCTAACGATAAACTCATTTTACTTTATGTTTAAATAGAATATTATAATTCATTGGTCTAATTTTTATTTCTTAACTTTTATTTAATAAATTCATTGCATTGTTTTAAAAGTTAATATAAATCTTTGTATATGTTAATAAGGCTGAATTAATGAAGAAAATTCTATTTATTTGTGGTTCGCTCAATCAGACAAGAATGATGCATCAGGTATATAAGCATTTATATGATAAATATGATTGTTATTTTACTCCTTATTATGCAGATGGCTTTGTAGGACTGTTGACAAAACTACATTTAACCGAATTCACTATACTTGGAGGAACATTCAAAGAAAACACATTAAATTATCTAAGAGAAAACGGCTTAAAAATTGATTACAAAGGTGAACAAAATAATTATGATCTTGTAGTTACATGTAGCGATTTGATTATACCTAAAAATATAAGGGGTAAAAAAATCATTTTACTGCAAGAAGGAATGACGGATCCTGAAAATATATTTTTTTACTTAGCAAAATACTTTAAGTTTCCACGCTATTTAGCAAGTACATCAACAACAGGGCTTTCAGATGCTTATGAAACATTTTGTGTAGCATCAGAAGGTTATAAAGAATTATTCATTAAAAAGGGATGTAAGGAATCGAAAATAAGGGTAACAGGTATTCCAAATTTCGATAATTGCAAAAGTTTTTTAAACAATAATTTTCCATATAAGGACTATGTTTTAGTATGTACCTCAGATTGTAGGGAAACTTTTAAGTATGAAAATAGGAAAAAGTTTATAAAAAAAGCATTAGAAATTGCAGGAAATGACCTTCTAATTTTTAAACTACATCCAAATGAAAATTTTAAGCGAGCAATCAAGGAAATAAGAAAATACGCACCCAAAGCACTTATTTATACAAATGGAAATACAAATGAAATGATTGCAAATTGTAAAACTTTAATTACAAGATTTTCTTCTGTAGTTTATATTGGAATTGCTCTTGGGAAAAATGTGTATTCTGATTTCGATTTAAATTTCCTCAAGAAATTAACTCCAATTCAAAATGAAGGGAGTTCTGCTTATAATATTGCATTGATTTGCGAAAGCAAATTAAATGAATCCTTTGAAGAAGAATACGATATACTATTACCATTAAGATATAATACTTTTCAGAAATTTTAGTTAAATGAATTTTCCAAAAATAGTAATTGTCATTCAAGCACGAACAGGATCTTCAAGACTACCTGGAAAAGTACTTTTGCCACTTTGTGGTAAAGCACTTCTGATTAGGATGGTTGAAAGAGTCGAAAGGAGTTATTTTAAACCTATAGTTGTTGTAGCAACTACAGAAAAAAGTGAAGATGACGAAATTGTTGATTTATGTAAAAAAGAAAATAAACTTTTTTTCCGGGGATCAGAGAATGACCTTTTAGACAGGCATTACAAAGCTGGTCTATATTTTGGAGCAGATATTATTTCCAAAATTCCTTCAGATTGTCCGTTAATTGATACAAATATTATTGATAAAGTTATCAGTTTTTACTTAACAAATAATAATAAATACGATTATGTAAGTAATTTACACCCTCCCACATTTCCTGATGGTAATGATGTTGAAGTCATGCATATGTCCGTCTTAAAAATTGCATATGAAAACGCTTTAGCTCCATATGAAAGGGAACATACAACCCCTTATATATGGGATAATCCTGATATATTCCGCATCGGGAATTATCGGTGGGAAACAGGAAAAGATTTTTCATTAACACACAGATTCACAATAGATTATTTAGAAGACTATGAATTTATAAAAAGAGTTTATGAATATTTGTATCCCATGAAACCTAATTTTGGATTAAACGATATACTAAAACTTCTTGAAAAGAAACCTGAACTGGCAGAAATTAATAAAAAATATCTTGGAGTTAATTGGTACAGACATCATATCGATTCACTTAAAACAATTAACCTGAATCAAACTAAAATAACATGACAGAACATGAATTAAAGGAACTTGAACTAATTGCCCTCAAAGTAAGAGAAAATATAATAAGAATGGCTACGAATGGAGGATGTTTCATAGGTGCATCTTTATCATGTGCAGATTTAATATTATATATATACAAAAGATATCTTAATATCAATAAAGATAATCTTATATCTCCTGAAAGAGATTATTTCCTCTTATCAAAAGGACATGCTGTTCCTGCTCTCTATGCCACACTTGCTGAAGTTGGTATAATTGAGAAAAAAAGGTTGGAAAAACATTTACAAACTGACGATTATATATATTTGCACCCTAATACAAATATTCCTTCAGTTGAATTTCATTCTGGTTCTCTTGGGCATCTTCTAAGTATAGCAATGGGAATTGCCTATGACTGCAAATATCATAATCAAAAAAATAAGATAATTGTTCTTCTCGGAGACGGTGAATTAAATGAAGGCTCTATTTGGGAAGGTATTCTTGTTGCATCAGCTAAAAAACTGGACAATTTAATTGTAATAATTGATAGAAATAAATTTCAAGCAAATATAGAAACAGAAAAGTTAATACCTTTAGAACCTCTTGAAGATAAATTAATTGCTTTTGGTCTAAATACAATCAGAATTGATGGGCATAATTTCATTGATATAGATAATGCATTTTCTTCCCTTAATTTATTCAACGGAAAAGTTAATGTTATAATCGCAGACACAGTTAGAGGAAAGGGTGTTCCGAGTATTGAATCAAGAACAGATAGATGGTATGCAAATTTTACGAAAGCTGAAATTCAAAAACTCCTTACTGAGTTATACTCAAATCCAATATCAAATGTAAATTCTAATATTATTAAAGCAATATGACATACGAAGAAACACTCCTAAATATAATCAAAAGTGATGATAGATTTTTAATAATGACTTCTGAAAATAGAGCTTCTATAAGAAATTTGCCTGATAAAGTAGGAAAAAGATTTATAGACACTGGCATTTCAGAAATGACTCAAATTGGTATGGCAGCAGGACTGGCAAAACGGGGGAAAATTCCAATTACTCATGCTTTATCTGCTTTTCTTACTATGAGAGCTTTTGAATTTATTAGAACTGATATTGGGTTTCCTGCACTCCCTGTGAAATTGGTTGGTGGATTTCCTGGGCTTCTTTCAGAAGCAAATGGAGCGACTCATCAAGCTTTAGAGGATATATCACTTATGAGAGGTATACCAAATTTAAATGTCTTCTGTCCCGCTGATGATAATGACCTTGAAATATGTCTTGAGCATATTTTACAGAGCCCTTCACCATATTATATAAGATTTAATAATAGGAAAGCAGAATACGAACATTCAAAAGAATTCAAAGAGGGACAAGCAGAGATCATAAATGATGTAAACTATGTAACTATACTTACCTATGGAACACTTTTCACAGAATCATTAAAAGCAAAAGAATTAATAGAAAGAACAGGAATAAAAACAGGATTAATAAATTTCAGAACCCTGAAACCAATAGATGAAAATATTATTATTCGTTCCATAAAACAAAGCAGGTTAACTGTAATAATAGAAGATCATTTCTCTACCGGTGGATTATTTACTATAACAGCAGAAACAGCTTTAAAAAATAATATAACTGGTAAAGTGCTGAATATTTCATTTCCAAACAGATGGTTCAAGCCAGCTTTATTTAATGACATTTTGAAATATGAAAAACTGACTCCGGAAGATATAAAAAAACGAGTGTTAAAAGAATTATCCAAAATTTAATGGGAAATAAAATAGATCTTAAAAACCAATATCCTTGTATAACAAATTCTCAAGAATTAATTAAGAGAGCAAAAGGTTTAATACCTTCTTTTACACAAACACTTGCAAAGGGTCCTACTCAGTGGTCTGATGGTGTAGCGCCAAATTACCTTATTTCTGGTAAAGGAGCAGTTGTATATGATATTGATGGTAATGAATATATCGATTATAATATGGGAATTGGTCCAATAGTGTTGGGATACTGCTACGATGTGGTTGATAATGCAATAATTTCACAATTGGAAAAAGGTATAACTTTTTCTTTAATGCATCCTCTTGAAGTTGAAGTAGCTGAGCTGATAAGAGAAGTTGTACCAAACGCAGAATCTGTTAGGTATTCAAAAACAGGATGTGATGTTACATCTGCTGCAATTAGAATTGCAAGAGCATATACAGGAAGAGATAAAGTTCTTTGTTGTGGATATCATGGCTGGCACGATTGGTACATCAGTGTAACTGACTTAAATAAAGGAATTCCTAAATTAATTAATGACCTTACTTATACATTTAATTACAATGACATTGACTCAGTAAAACAAGCACTCGATAAAGATATTGCCTGTGTAATATTAGAACCAGTTATATTTGAAAAACCTGATAATAATTTTCTTTATGAACTAAGGGAATTATGTAGTGAAAATGGTTCTCTTTTAATTTTTGATGAAATGTGGACAGGGTTCAGAATGGCACCTGGAGGAGCTCAAGAATATTTTAAAGTAATACCCGACCTAGCAACTTTTTCTAAAGCAATCGCAAATGGAATGCCTCTATCTGTAATTACTGGTAAATATGAATATATGAAAGTTCTTGAGAATGATGTATTTTTCTACACCACTTTTGGTGGAGAAGCACTTTCACTAGCAGCTGCAAAAGCAACTATAAATGAGATACGAACTAAAAATGTATGCCAATATTTGAGCAATCAAGGAGAAAAAATTTTAAAGGGAATTAACTTAATAGTAAAAGAGTTAAATATGGATTATGTTAAATGTGTAGGTTATCCATTTAGAAGTATAGTAACCTTCAACCCAGAAGTTGCAAATCCACTCGAGATGAAAACATTTGTACAACAGGAAATGATTAAAAGAGGAATTCTATGGGGCGGATTTCATAACATTTGTTTTTCTCATACAGATGAACAAATAGACTACACTTTACAAGCATACCGAGAGGTTCTCCCATTGTTAAAAACAGTTGTTGAATCTGGTGATATTCAAAAAGAATTAAAAGGTAAAATTCTACAACCAGTATTTAGAAAAACAACAAACTTTAAAAAATCTAATTTATGAGTATTTCTTTATTTTCTTTAGAAAAGAAAACAGTTGTAATTACAGGTGCCTGTGGTTTGATTGGTAAAGCACTATGCAAAGGTGTTTCTGACGCTGGAGCAAGGGTCGCAGTTTGCGATATAGACTATGAGAATGCAGTAAAGATTGCTGATGATTTAAATAATAACTCATTTGCCGTAAAAGTTGATGTAACAGATAGAGATTCACTTTCGAAAGCAAAAGATTACATAATATACAAAACAAGCTCTATAGAGGGACTTGTAAACTGTGCAGCAGTAAATGATACTTTCAAAAAAAATGAGTCTAAGCTCGAACAATCAAAATTTGAGAATTTTTCTATTGATGTGTGGGAAGAATCCATAAAAGTAAACCTAACGGGTACTTTTTTATCGTGTCAGACTTTTGGTGAAGTGATGGCAAAATGCAAAAAGGGCAGTATTATTAATATTGCCTCAACTTATGGAATAGTTGCACCTGACCAATCACTTTACAGAAATGAAGAAGGTAAACAGATTTTTTACAAATCACCTTCTTATCCTACCACTAAAGGAGGTATTATAAGTTTTACAAGATATCTCGCTGCATATTGGGGTAAGTTTGGGATTAGAGTTAATACTTTATCACCAGGTGGAGTTTACGATAAACAGGAGGAATTCTTTGTAAAAAAATACTCAGAAAAGACAATGCTTGGTAGAATGTCACAGCCAGAAGAGTATTGCGGTGCGGTTATTTTTCTTATAAGTGACGCATCATCATATATGACAGGTGCAAACCTAATTATTGATGGTGGTTGGACCGCTTGGTAAAATAAAAATTAAAATAAAAATAATATGAATAACAAAACTGCAGTAAGAATCGGCGATAAGATTATAGGAGAAGGATATCCTGTCTATGTTATCGCCGAAATAGGAATTAATCACAACGGTTCACTTGAAATTGCAAAAAAACTTATTAAGGGTGCAAAGGAAGCTGGATGTGATGCTGTAAAATTCCAGAAAAGAACACCTGAACTTTGTGTACCAAAAGATCAATGGTATTTAGAAAGAGATACTCCTTGGGGGAGAATCACTTACCTTGAATACAGATATAAAGTGGAATTGACTTATTATGATTTCAAGGAAATTGATAAATATTGTAAAAATCTGGGTATCGATTGGTTTGTATCCTGCTGGGATGAACCTTCAGTTGATTTCATTGAACAGTTTAATCCGATATGCTATAAGGCATCTTCTGCCTCCCTTACAGATATACAATTACTAAGAAAGCTACAAGATACAGGAAAGCCTCTTATTATCTCCACAGGAATGTCAACCATAGAAGAAATCGACTTTGTTGTAAATCAACTTGATAAAAATAATTTATTAATTGCTCATTCAACTTCAACCTATCCTTGTCCCGTTGAAGAATTAAATCTAAGAATGATTCAAACTCTAAAAAATAAATACCCTGGTGTTCCAATTGGATACAGTGGACATGAAACAGGTCTTGTGACAACCTGGGCAGCAGTTGCACTTGGTGCTACTTTTATTGAAAGACATATCACATTAGATAGAGCTATGTGGGGTTCTGATCAAGCAGCATCAGTTGAAATTGGTGGCTTTCAAAGACTGGTCTCTAACATTAGAGATATTGAGAAATCCCTCGGAGATGGAATAAAAAGAGTTTATGAGAGTGAATTATCTCAAATGAAAAAATTAAGAAGAGTATATTTAGAAATTGCTGCAGATTGATTTAAGAGCGTTATCAATAATTATTGTTTCTTTTGCTGCTCTCTTCTTTATAGTGATTGAAAAGATGTTTCCTTACACAAGGGGGCAGAAAACTTTCAGAAAAGGTTTCTTCAATGATTTTTTCTGGTATTCCATTTTTCAGAGTTATATACTAGGATTAATAATTTTTAATTTCTTAGATTTTATTTATTCAACCTTTTCATTAGATGAATATAGAGTTCTTGCTAATATTCCAATTGGACTACAATTTTTTATCTTTTTAGTAACTCATGATTTCTACATTTATTGGTTTCACAGATGGCAACATAACAACAAATACCTTTGGAGAATTCACGAAGCACATCATTCTACTGTTGATGTTGATTGGCTTTCAGGAGCTCGTTCCCATTCTCTTGAAATACTTATAAATCAAACTATTGAATTCGCTCCTATAATTTTGCTCGGTGCAGATCCAGAAATAGTTATTTTTAAAGGAACCATAAGCGCTATTTGGGGTATGTTTATTCACTCAAATGTTGATGTAAGATTAGGAATTTTGCAGTATATCATTAATGGTCCTGAAATGCACCGATGGCATCATTCTGATGAAGAAGGAAAAGAATACCAAAATAATTATTCAACTAAATTAGCAATCTGGGACTGGATATTTAATACTGCTTTCTTCCCAGATCCAAGAAAAAGAAAACCTTTAAAATATGGTTTAAGCGACACCCCTGATTTTCCTGAAAACTATTTTAAACAACATATATTTGCCTTCAGAAAATTTTAAAATATGCTATAAAAATATTCTCGCTTAAAGTAAAAAATTTTCTCGGACATTTCTAAAAAAAAGTCTTATTTTACAACTAATTACCTTTATATTAAAATCAGTACTATTTTAAATAATTGAATATTTTCATAAAAATCTATAATTTTGTTTTGTAATTTTGATTTGAGATATTAGTCAATTATAGTTATCGGAATTGAAGTGCGAATGTATGAAGGTTTGATGATGTGGGGTGTGATAAGTTCTTTTTTTAATGGAGCCGTAGTTCAGTTTGGTTAGAACGCCTGACTGTCACTCAGGAGGACGCGAGTTCGAGTCTCGTCGGTTCCACTAATGCAGGAATTATACCTGCATTTTTTGTTTATGCCATTTTATACTTACATATTAAAAAGTAAAATAAAAGATAGATTCTATATAGGAAGTTCTTCTAACCTTGAAAAAAGATTACAATACCATAATCAAGGAAAAACTAAGTCTACAAAACCATCTATCCCCTGGGAAATTGTCTACTACGAAAAATTTGACTCAAAATCAGATGCCCTTAAAAGAGAAAAACAACTCAAAAAAATTAAAAATAAAAAATATATTCATTGGTTAATTTTTAAGCACTCAGGTAGTCGTCCCGTCTGAGTCGGGATCGGTTCCGCTAATGCAGGAATAAAACCTGCATTTTTTGTTTATGCCATTTTTTACTTACATCTTAAAAAGTAAAATAAAAGATAGATTCTATATAGGAAGTTCTTCTAACCTTGAAAAAAGATTACAATACCATAATCAAGGAAAAACTAAGTCTACAAAACCATTTATCCCCTGGGAAATTGTTTACTATGAAAAATTTGACTCAAAATCAGATGCCCTTAAAAGAGAAAAACAACTCAAAAAAATTAAAAATAAAAAATATATTCATTGGTTAATTTTTAAGCACTCAGGTAGTCGTCCTGACTGAGTCGTTTTAGTTCATACTATCAAAGTATATACCTGTTTTTCTTAAATTCTATTTTATAACTTAACAAATGATAAGATAAGTTTAATCTCGTATTAGCAAAGATTATAATTTTTTAAAATTATTAATTCTTTATTATAACTAAAATATAGGTGGGGGAGTCACAGATATACCCAAAAATAATCCCTTATCATCATCCTTACTAAAATTACCCGCATAGCTCAAAGTTGAAAAAAATCTACTTTCAATTATACTTAATTGTATAGCAATTTGAAACTCTGGCTTTGAAAAACCTTCTACAAAAACTTCTATCCAAAATGTAAATTTTTCTATAGGAAGTATTTCAAAACGACTGCCCCATAAAAATAAACCTTTTAGTCCATTACAATCAGTAGAAGCAAGGTACCCAAAATTTTGATGGATTATCATTTTATCATGCCAAATACAAATGCTTATGGGAGTATAAACATAAAAAGAAGTAAATATTTTTTCTTCATTATTAAAACTTAGGATAGTACCACCAACAAAACCAATAACTGCAGAAGCAGAATCATTAGAATTAAATATTGTTTTTCCCTGAATCAAAATATTATTTTCTTCTTTATTAAGTTTTTTTTCAAGACCGATACCACATGTAAATTCCAGATTTTTAAAATAATGAAATGCTGGCAATAACCATTTGCTACTTTTTCCATACCACGCTTCAACCTGAAATGCATTGTAATCAGTAATTTCAGCATTATCTACAATAAATTGTTGAGGATAAGACTTAATATTTACAAAAGTTGATATTATTACGTAGAATATAATCAATATTTTTTTGGTGTTAATAAATGAAGATATAATTTCAAAATTCATTTCTTACAACCAATAATTGAACTTTTTAATAAACCATAGCTTTATAAATTGCGTAAGCAAGCAATATGATAACAAAATAAGAGTTAAGTATAAAAAGTATAAAGATGGTAAAGGTACCAATCCTATAGTGGCACCAAAACTGGTAAACGGAATAGCAATACCTATAGAGATAATAATTATAGTCGTAAGAATTAAAGGCAAGGCAGCCATGCTCTGAATGAATGGGATTTTTTGAGTTCTTATCATATGAACTATCAGTGTTTGTGATAATAACCCCTCAATAAACCATCCAGATTGAAACAGTGCTTGTTTTTCAAGTGTGTTTGCTTCAAATATAAACCACATTGTTAGATATGTAATATAATCAAATAATGAGCTTATTGGTCCAATAAAAAGCATAAATCTTCCAATCCCCTTTGCATCCCATTTCTTTGGCTTTTGAATGAATTCTTTATCAACATTATCAAATGGTATCATGGTTTGTGATAAATCATAAAGTAGATTTTGGGTCAGTAAATGAACTGGCATCATGGGTAGAAAAGGTAAAAATGCACTTGCTCCAAGTACGCTGAATACATTACCAAAGTTGGAGCTTGCAGTCATTTTAATATACTTGATTATATTTCCAAACATTTTTCTACCTTCTAGTACTCCTTCTTCTAATACTAAAAGACTTTTTTCAAGTAAAATAATATCTGCTGATTCTTTTGCTATATCAACCGCTGTATTCACAGAAATTCCAACATCGGAATCTCTTAAAGCAGCAGCATCATTTATACCATCCCCCATATACCCGACAGTATGTCCTATTCTCTGAAGCGCTTTAATAATTTTTGACTTTTGCAATGGATTCATTTTTGCAAATACATTTATTTTTTCTACTGCCCCTTCTAATTCTTCTTCACTAATATTATCAATTTGGTATCCCAACATAATTTCATCTACTTCAATATCGAGCCAATTACATATTCTTCTCGTTACTTTATCATTATCACCAGTAAGTATTTTTACATTTACTCCGTTTTCTTTTAAAGCTTTAATAGCTTTCCGGGCAGATTCTTTAGGCGGATCAAGAAATGCAATATAACCGACCAATACCATTTCTGATTCATCTTCAATACTTCTGGGTTTATACAAATCTTTATATAATTCTTTATAAGATACTGCAATAACCCTTAATCCTTCAGAATTTAATTTTTCAGAAACTAAAAGAGCTTTATTCTTTAATTCATCATCAAGAGGAATTATTTCATCTTTTATTTTTGCAAAAGAGCAAATTGATAAAATCTCTTCAACAGCTCCTTTAGTAACAAGCAAATCTTTTCCACTAAAAACTTGATGAACAGCTACTGACATTCTTCTTCTCTGAAAATCAAAAGGTATTTCATCAGTTTTGAAATATCTTTTAATAATTTCTTTTGTTTGATTTTCATCTTGATGCTCAAGTATAGCTTTATCAAGTAAGCTTTTCAGACCGGTCTGGAAATAACTATTAATTAAGGCATATTCAAATACTGTTTCATCTTCTTCACCTAATAAGTCGAGATGATATTCGAGAATAATTCTATCTTCCGTAAGTGTACCAGTTTTATCACAACATAATATATCCATTGCTCCAAAATTTTGTATAGCATTTAACCTCTTTACAATTACTTTCTGCTTTGACATCTTAACAGCTCCAAGTGCTAAATTAGCAGTAACAATCATTGGTAACATTTCAGGTGTTAAACCAACCCCAATTGACAAAGCAAATAAAACCGCTTCAAACCAATCTCCTTTAGTAAAACCATTAATAAGTAGAACCACTGGCATCATTGTTAATGCAAACCTGATAAGTAACCAGCTTATACTATTAATACCTTTATCAAAACTTGTTTTAGCTCTATAACCAGTTACTGATTTAGACATAGAACCAAAAAGTGTATCATCTCCAGTTGCTATCACAATTGCAATTGCTGTACCACTTACAACATTTGTACCCATTAGTGCAATATTAGGTATGTCTAAAACGCTTATATCTTCTTTTAACAGTTCATCAGCTCTTTTTTCAACAATATTTCCTAATACATCATACTTTTCAACCGGGAGAGATTCTCCACTCAAAATAGATTGACTTATATATAAATCCTTTGATTTTATTATTCTTACATCAGCGGGCACCAAATCACCAGCTGATAGTGTAATAATATCGCCTTTTACTAAATTTTCCATTGGTATTTCAATTTTTTCATTCTCTCGTATCACAGTAGCAGAAGTTCTTACCATCTCTTTAAGCTTTTCTACAGCTTTATTTGCTCTAAATTCTTGTATAAATCTCATAAAAACACTTACTGAAACCATAGAAGAAAGAACAATTACAGCTCTTGTATCATGAAGAAAATAACTTACAATAGCAAGAGTTATCAGAAGTACAATAAAAGGATTGTAAAAATTTTTCAACAGACAACTATACCATTTAATAGGTTTTTCATGAGATATTTCATTTTTACCATACTCCCTAAGACGATTTTCTGCCTCCCTATTTGTTAATCCTTCTTCTTTTGATTTTAATGAGAGTAATAATGCATTAATATCAGCTCTCGATACTTGAAAAAGATGTAAAGAAATTTCTTTCTCCCTTAATGCTTGTGTCCTTATTTTATTATTTAATTTTGCAATCTTATTCGCTTTTTGTTTCAAATTATTAATGAAACTAAATAACTTATTGCCTATTTCCAAAATAATTTTTTTCATAATAAAAACAATATTTTTTTGTAATTATTATACAAAATTAATCTGAAAAACATTAAAAAATACTTAATTGAAGATTAAAAAAATTTAATGTTCTGTTGAATTGAAAAGCTGAATTAATGTTGAAGCGTAAACTCTAAAAGTACCCCATACCACTTTTTACCATTATGTATAATAACATTTATATTATTATGAGCTGTACAAAGAGCTTTGACTAACTTTACACCAAATCCTAAATTAAAATAATTCTCTGAAAAAATCATTTTATAATTATAAAATAAAATTCCTAAAGTGTTTTTTGATTTCTTCAATCTAATATGAATATCACCTTTTCCATGCTTAATCGAATTAGACAATAAATTGAGTAATATCTGTTTAATATAGAAAACATCTGCAAACACAAATGCAGGTTCCGACTTTAAATTTATACTTTTATTCTGATCAGAAGCTAATATTTTGAAATCATCTACAATTTGTTTCAAAAGCAATTCAATATCAAAGCTTTCTTTATTCAATTGGATAAGCCCCTTCTCCAACTGATTGATAAGAATTATTCTATCAACATAATTAGTAAGTTTAAAAACTTCATTTTGTAATTCTTCAGAGATATCAGGTCTAATTTTATCTGCATACTTTTCTAACTTTAATCTAAGAATGGTCAAAGGCGTTTTAACTTCATGTGCTATTTTACTTGAAAAATTTTTTGAATAATCCATTGATAAATAAGCTTGGCTCAATAGTCTGTTGATGTTATTAATAAGAATTTTTATATCATCATCATTAATTTTTATTCTAATTTTACTATTAAAATTCGTAATTTCAATTTTAGAAATTTTATCATTAATTATTAATATTGGTAAAATCAGTTTTCGAGCGATTAAAAAACTTGTTATAACAAATGATAATAAAATACTTATAGCATATATAGCTTGTAGTTTAACTATATTTCCAAAAACATTAGAAGAAAATAATCCTAAAAATAATGCAGAAACGATTAAAAATGAAGCAGAATAAGCAAGCATAGATATTTTCCATATTCTTTTCATGATTTATTCGCTTTTTAGAGCAAAACCAACACCGCGAATGGTCTGTAGTAATGGTTTATGGTTTTTTAAATCAATTTTTTTTCTTAGGTGATTAATATATACATTTACTATGTTTGTTTCAGAATCAAAAAATTGATTCCATACTCTTTCAATTATTGTTGCCTTACTTACAGGTTTAGGTGAAGATATCATTAGTAGTTCTAATATTGAAAACTCCTTTGAAGTAAGCTCTATCGTCTTATCTCCCCTTTTTACACTACGATTTAAAAGATCCATCTCAAGATCTTCAACTTTTAAAATATTAGACATAGTTGGTCGTTGTCTCCTTAAAAGTGCTCGTATCCTTGCAAGAAGTTCAATAACAGAAAAAGGTTTTACTAAATAATCATCAGCTCCCGCATCTAGTCCTTTCACTTTATCCTCAATATCGCTTTTAACAGTAACTAATATTACAGGTGTAGTATTTCCCTGCCTACGAATTGAGCGGATAATACTTACTCCATCACGATGAGGTAGCATGATATCTAATATAATTATATCATATGAATAGTTCTCAGCAAGCCATAAAGCCTCCTCTCCATCTGTTGAATAATCAATTGCAAAATTCTCAGCAATTAAAGCTTCCTTTATATGCTTACCTAACTTTCTGTCATCTTCTGCAAATAAAATTCTCATACTTATTATTTTGTGTTAATTTATATTATATTATTTAGAAAAAATTATTTAATTTTTAATATAAATTATAAGTTTAAAAAATTAAATGATAATGTAATTTATTAAATATAATATCTCAAAAAATTCAATAAAATTTGATGAATACAAAAATTATCAGATGTATCACAATAAATATTAGTATATTTCGTTAATCCGTTCTTGTAACTATTAAATCAAAGATATTTTAAATAATTGAAATAACCATTAAGATAGTTTTTATTCAACATTTAAAAAAATAAAAGCTACAATTAGCAAAACTTGATTAAAATCCTATCAATAAACTAAATATTCTCAGGATTATTTTAACACTTATGTTGAATTATAAATTATTTATAATAGTAAATATAAAAATATGTTTTTCTTTTATTATTGCTTAAAAATCTGAAGCTGAATTTTTTCTTGATTGTATTGTAATTGTAATATAAAGAAAATAGTAAAGGTAAACCCATTACTTTATATCTTGAATTTTTTGCTTAATTTCGATTTTATCTCATCAAAAATAATAGACTGATTACTTTAATATATATCAATATATTTAAAATTTAAAAGAAAATTGAAAGTTAAACAAGTTTTGTAGGAACGCAATTGGAAAAATTATTTTTTGCATTTATGAAATTTTTTTACTATTAAATTGTATAAAAGGTAAAATGTAATCCATCAGGAAAAAAACTAATAATAATACTAACTACTTTTATGAATCTTAAATATACTGCAAATACAAATATTTAAAGAGGAGAAGCAACTTATATCTAAAAAAATATAAGGTCTTAACAATTTTTTTCTCAAGTTAATACATTGATTAATAGATTATTATAGATTTAAAATATGTAGTCTATTTATTTATTGAGATTAAAAAAAATATGCAAAAAATTCCAAAGAGAAAAACAACTTAAAAAAATTAAAAATAAAAAATATATTCAATGGTTAATTTTTAAGCACTCAGGTAGTCGTCCCGACTGAGTCGGGATCGTTTCCGCTAATGCAGGAATTATACCTGCATTTTTTGTTTATGCCATTTTATACTTACATCTTAAAAAGTAAAATAAAAGATAGATTCTATATAGTAAATTTCTCAAACATTGATATAAATAAATAGTTCACTTTGCAATAAAAAAATAGAGTATAATCACTGCTTTAAATTAACAATCATATTTCTAAAATTCCTATTTATAATATATTCACCAGGTTTTTATAATCTTTCTGATTTAAACTTTCAACTTTTAAATTATACAGATAATTATTTCAAGTGCTTAAAGAATACTTCTGTCAAAAATGAAAATTGTTAAACCGATTTGAAATTTAATATAGAAACAATTTTTTCGGATTAGGAATAGTTACGAATACCGATAATACTGGAATGATATACTACTAAATATCCAAATATAATTAAAATCATGACTCCTAATTTAAAAAATCATTACCTGTAAATATGGCTTAAGATAAAATATGATTTTTTGCTTTAAAACTTTTTCTTAAGAAAGTGTTTGCGATTTTTTTAAAAATTTACTTTTGGGGTAAGTATATATATAGAAAATGAATTAACCATGAAATTAACACATTTGCTAAATGTACTTATTGCGATTTTATTCTTGTCTATTATTCCAAGTATATTGGAAACAATATATTCTATCAATAGTAAAGAATACTTATTAGTAACAAAAATTTAATTTTTATTGTAGTAACCCTTATATCTATAATATTTTTTTTATTTTATTAATGAAAATTTTATATGGTAAGTGCCAAAATACAAATCTTGGTTCATCATCATTAAGTCTGATCATTTTATATTCAATATTTTTATTGCTTACCTTAATATCAACGATTAAAATTTTCAGAGAATTCAGTATTTTTTATATGTATCGTTATATTTTTGTGATATTCATATCTGATTTTTTAGTATCTTTATCTTTACATTTGTTCTTCCTCAATATATATGTACATATTATCCATCGGAAAATACTTTCTCTTTTTTAATCATAATGATACCACTTTCATCATTAACCATTTTAATCTCAAGAATTGTATTTCCTGGTAATAATGAATATTTTGTTATAGAACTTTTATTATTAATAATCCCTAAATTTCTTCATAATTTAGCATATTTAAAATTTTTCATTTCATTATATGAACTTCAAAAAATGGAGGAGCAAAATGTCTGGAAAATCTTTGAGAAAAATTAGGAATTAGTAAACAAAACTTAGACCAATTTAGAAGATACGAATATTATCAACCACGCTATTACGCTCTTGAAACGATAATTATTATTAATTATGTGATAGGTAACATTTGTATACTCGGTGGGGTAATATTATTTATAGTAGCTCTAAACATGAGACTGGATAAAGCAAATCAAGTAATATTAATATTTGTCTCAATTTTTCTTGCAATATTTGGTCCGATAGCTTTTTTGCAAGAGCAGAATTTTTTAAATTATTAATTAAAATTGAAGAAAATACAAGGAAAAGATAGTTTCTCAAACTTTATCCAAATGAAATATTATTTTCTATTAAATTAAATACTTAGTTTATGAAAAAATCAATCAAAATTCTCTTTCCTTTCTCATTGCTGATTATTATCGTTTTTGCAACCACGCTTGACTCAAAATCTGTTATTTTAAACAGTAAAAATGATATCAATCAAATTAATAATGCTATGAAAAAATATTCAGAGGATGTCTATGTGTATATTTGTGATAATGATGAAACCTGGTCACTTTATTAACAGTATATAAGAAGTTGTAAATTATTAGAAGACTCCCCAAAATCTTGCATAAAAAAAGGTTATACCTAATGTGGTCAATGTCAAGGTGATCAAAGATATTATTCTCTCAAATCTCCCATTGCACTTAAACAAAATTTAAAGAACTTCATTACTTTATTATTACCATTTTCCTTGTTGATATATATGAACCTGAATTAAGAATGTAGTAATATATTCCTGAAGGGAGAAAATCTGCGTTGAAAGTTAATTCATAAGTCCCTTTCTCTAATTTAGAATTAATTAAAGTAGTTATAAGTTTACCTGAAATGTCAAACACCTTTAATGTTGTATTTTTATCTTCAGGAATTGAAAATTTTATTTTAGTTGATGAATTAAATGGATTGGGATAATTTTGCTTTAACAAGTATTTATCAGGAATTTCAGATTGTGATTTAGTAATGTATGTTAAACCACCATTAGTTGTTTTTAATATTTTTCCTGACCAACTTGCTATATAACCTGTCAGCGCTGATGGAAAATGGATTTCATATAAATTCTCACTTAATGGAGTATTTTGCTCACCCCAATTATATCCACCATTGAATGTTTTTAATACTTTTCCCGTTGATGTACATGCATAACCTATTAATGAATCAGTAAAAGACATTCCCCATATACCACCATTCATACTATATACAAGATTCCAGTTAGCTCCACCGTTTGTAGTCATTACAATTCTACCAGCATTGGTGCAATATAATCCATAATTTATATTCGCAAACCAAACAGCAGTTGCAGTTTCAAATGGACTTATAAAAGAACCAACCACATTAATCCAATTATTACCACCATCTGTCGTTTTCAATATTATATTAGCACCGCCAATATAACCAGTATTTTCACTTAGGAAGTATATACCGTCAAGTGCTGTTTGAGTTGTAGAATTTAGAATAACCCAGTTATCACCTTTATTTGTTGTTTTCATAATAGTACCATGACTTCCAGCAATAAAACCAGTATTTGAATTGACAAATTGCAATCCCCAAAACTGCTTTACTGTATCCGAATAAAGCAATACCCAATTATTTCCACCATTATATGTTCGCATAATTTTTCCATAATTTCCACAAATTAAAACAGTATCAGGATGGATTATGTAAATAGACATAAACCTTTGAGCAGTATGGTATGAATTTTGAGAAATATAATTCAGACCACCATTTGTTGTCTTATAAATATTATATGTTGAACTATTATATAAAACACCGGAGTGATAACCTGTGTTAACATCCCAGAACCTAAGGCAGTATATAGATTGCGAGGGATTAGAACTATATTGGATAAACCACTGAGAGAATAAACTATTTGTAAAAATTAAAATAAAAATAATAAATATTTTTTTCGTAGTTAAAATTTTAAATAATAATATAGGAACTATGAAAAAACTTTTAAGTAAAGATTATCTGTGCTCCAGCTGATAACTCGTAAAATTTACCTACGGAAATAATATCTTTCACTTGCGGGCAAAAATCTTCTTTTTTCAAATGAAACATATCTACACTTGCTTTGCACGCATAAATTTCAACTCCCGCATCATAACACATTTCAATAAATTCCCTAACTGGGGGAATATCAAGTTTTTCCATTTCCTTTTTCATCATCCAGGTTGCAAATGCAGACATACCTGGAATAGCTCCTATAAATGTAGGTATATGCATACCAGGGTTTCCAACCGTAGCAACTTTTATCTTATCCATTCTTTTATTTATAATAGCATCTAATCCGAAAAATGTAAAGAATAAAGTTGCTTCTATTCCTTCCATTCTTGCTCCATTTGCCATAATTAAACCAGGATAAACACCATCAAGAGAACCTCGTGAAACTATAATAGAGACTTTTTTAATTGGTTCATATTTTGTTTCCGACATTTTTTCCTCCTTTTTTTCTTTTATTAAATACAACCTTTTGGTTTTGGTAATCCAGCTATTTTTGCTGCTTTTTTTGCAGGCCCTTGTGGAAATAACTCATAGAGTTCTTTAGTTGAAATCCCGCTTTCCTTGTTTAATTTTCTTATCGAAGGTGCATCGCCTTTTTCTTTAAATACCTTTCTCATAAAATTAATGACCTGCCAATGTTTTTCAGTTAAATTTTCAATTCCCTCCATTTTTGCTAACTCCTTTGCTACATTTTCATCCCAATCATCTAGATTTTTCATATGTCCATCTTCATCAAATTCGATTGTTTTTCCTGCAATTACTTGTGTTGTCATTTTTTATTCTCCTTTTTTAAATTTTGTTTTTTGTTGAAACTCTGTAAAATTTTTTAGTATTTCTAAAGTAAAAAGTATTCCTTTTTTAACTTCTGGCTTTTTCAATTCCTTGTAAACCTTATAAAATGAAACTTTTTCCTGCAATATTGGTTTAGTTTCAATTAAAGAATTTAGTAAATTGTTTATTGCATCAATAGTTTCTTGTTGTGAAACTTTTTTAAATATCTGAATAAATGATTCAACTTTCCCAATCAAATCTTCTATTTCTTCTTTAGAATAATTTGCAACAATAACATCAAATATTTTTGATATATCCTTTAAAAATTTGAAATAACCCTTTCTATCAAACTCGTCAAACTTATGCATAATATCTACAAACAATTCTTTCGATACTGGTCCGAAATCCTGTATAAAATCCCTGATATTTTCTATTTGTTCAAATAATCTGGTTAAATTATTAATATTTCTCAATATCTTTTTGAACAAGAAATATATGTCACCCGTCTTTATATAATCATGAACTTCTTCAAGTTCGTATACTGCTGTTTCGTAAATGTTTTTTCCAACCCTTGTCAAATCTTCTTTTAAATCTTCCAGCTCCTGGCGATGTTTTTTTTGAAAATCTATTTCCTGAACTATTAAATCGAGCTTTTTATTTATTTCAGACAAATAATTTCTGATTTCATTGTTTTCCATACCTTACCTCCTTTTTCCTGCCATTGTCATTTGGGCTTCTATTGGTAACTCTTTCCCTTTTAAAAGGAAATTCCAATAAATCCACCTGAACATTATTTTACCATAATGATTCATTTTTGTTTCTTCTAGCAAAGAAAATGGGCCTATTCCAGGTAGTGGAAATTTTCCTGGTAATGGTTCTGTATCGTAGTTAAAATCAATCAGAATACCTTTTCCAAAACCAGATTCTATAAAACAATTTGCATGACCATCAAACTCAGCAGTTGGCTCTCTACCTTCAATTGCTGCAATTATATTTTCTGTTAGAATTTCAGATTGAAAATGCGCTACAGAACCTGCTTTAGAACTAGGTAAGTCAGTTGCGTCGCCAATTACAAAAATATTCTCAAAATCAATTGATCTTAATGTCTTTTTATCTGTAGGGATATAATTTAATTCATCTCCCAAACCACTTCGTGCAATTACTTCATCTCCCATATTGGTTGGTATTGTAACCAAAACATCAAATTTCACTTTCCGTTCATCCCACGATACTATTTCTTTAGTCTGGTTATCAACCCTTGCAATATTAAATTCTGGAATTAATTCAATATTCTTTTTGGAAAGAAAATCCCCGAATATGGCAGATGCTCTCGGTTTTGTAAATGCACCAGGTAATGGTGTAACAAATTTTAAATTTACTTTATCTCTGAGACCTCGTTCAGTAAAATACCAATCCGCAAGAAATGCAAACTCAAGTGGTGCTACAGGACATTTAATAGGCATTTCAGTTGTATTGATGACTACATCTCCACCCTTAAATTGTTTAAAATAAGATGCAAGTAGCACAGCCCCTTCAATTGTATAAAAATCAAAAATGCTTTTATACCAATTCTCCTCCTTTAAACCTTCGGTTTCTTCAGGTTTAATTTTGCTACCTGTTGCAATTATTAAAAAATCGTACTGAAGTACAACATTGTTTACAAGAATTATTCTATTTTTTTCCGGTTCAATTCTATCTATTCTAGAAATAATTACTTCTGCTCCCGAAGGGAAAAAATCTCGCTTTGGTTTAATTACATCCTTTTTAGAGTAGATTCCAAAGGGAATAAATAAAAACCCTGGTTGATAGTAATGAGTTTCACTTTCATCTATTATAGTTATATGCCACTCATTAGAATCAAGTATGTTGAATAATTTATTCAACATCATCGTACCAGCAGTTCCACCTCCAAGAATAATAATTTTTTTCATTGTATATATTTTAATTTATACTTAAAACAAAATTATATTAATAAAAGTGACATAAACATTATGAAAGAACTTTTCGAAGATTTATTATTAAAAATAAAATAAATTAAATGAAATACAATGAAATCAAAAAACAAATATGTACCTAATAAATTTTAATTTTCTATTCTTACGATTAAATTTTATAAAGGAAACATTTCAAAACAGTAGACTTAATTTATTCTACCTTACAGTAATACCAATCGATCTATAGAATTCATAATTGTGTTTTTCTTTCAGTAAAATACTACATTACTTTGACGGAACAGCCAAATTAAACTAAGATTTTTCACATATAAAATTATTTAAGGAATATATAAAATAATGCCACTATGAAATTATTACAAGCTTGGAAATAATTATATAAACAATGGACAAATAGGTAAAAATTCAGATTAAAAAATGAAATGCAAAACCCAAAAATAATTAAAATTTATGAACTTGAATTATTTAATATATGTTTTATTTAGAAAAGTAATATAAAATTAAATCAAAAATACTATGAAAAAAAATGTCGGTTCAGCTGATAAAGTTATAAGAATATTAATCGCTGCTATCATTGCAATTTTGTTTTTCACAAAGGTAATTTCAGGAACCCTTGGAGTTATATTATTAATTTTTGCAGGAGTTCTTCTATTAACCAGTCTTATAGGATTTTGTGGACTTTACACTATACTTGGAATAAATACTTGTAAGATTAAAAATCAATAAGATTAAAATTTATAAAACAATTACTCTTTTGCCTTCGGTACTTTAATAACTTTAGATTTTTGAGTATCACTTAATTTATAATAACTTATGTATAAGGTTATATCACTATATACAGCAACATCCTCCTCAAAAATCGTATAAGAATAATAATCATCTTCCATAACTATTTTAAAATCATAGCGACCTTCATCAAGTAATATTGATTCAGATTCTCCGGGATATATGTATCCATTTATCTGGTTTTTACTCCACCTTCCCCCATAGCCATAATAATCCCTCACATAAACACATGTTATATATTTATCATAATCATCATTATAAATCGTAACATAATGAGTAGCAACCAATAAGCGATCACATCCAACAAATATTGTTGCTAATACTAAAATTAATGAAAATGTAAATATTTTTCTCATAAACACTGATTTGTAACTTCTAATTTTTATACACCTTACTTTATATATCAGTTCCTTAACAAAATAATTATTTTAAATAATTCAGTAATTAAAAGAGGAGCAAAAAAAATATTGATTATTTAATGTGTTATTTTTAGTTTTTAATTGATAAATACACTAAAAAATGAAAGCAATAAAATTTTTAATATATATTTTACTCATATTCCTACTAAACAGGTTCTTATATTCTCAACCTGGTTGGATTTCACAAAATCCATATCCACAAGGGAATCCCCTTTATAAAGTTCAAGCAATTAATCAAAATGTTGTTTACTCTGCAGGAGGAGGGAGAGCGCTAATTAAATCAACTGATGGAGGTAATACATGGATAGTACTAACTTATAACATCCCTAATTGGAACTATCCTAATACAAGTAGTATAAACTCTTTTATCTTTTTAACAGAACAAATAGGATATATTTGTGGTAGTGCAGGAAAAATTTTTAAAACTACTGACGGTGGTAATCATTGGAATGAAAACTCAACAGGATTAACATCAGATTTATATTCAATTTCCTTCCCATCGTTAAACACAGGATATGCTGTAGGAAACAATGGTAAAATAATAAAAACTACAAACGGTGGGCTTAACTGGATCGAACAATTTAGCGGTGGTACAGGGACTTTATCATCAGTGTTTTTCGTTGATAATCAAAACGGGTGGATTTGTGGGTCTTTACTCTCGGGAAATATTTTAAAAACAACAAATGGTGGTGAAAATTGGGTACCTATAAATTGTGGGGTTTCAACGGGAATGTATTCACTTTTCTTTATTTCTGCTCAAACAGGTTGGGCATCAGGATATAGCGGAAAAATAATAAAGACCACAGATGGTGGACTTAATTGGACAGTATTAAATACAGGTTCAATAAATGACTTCGTTTCTATATTTTTTTCATCTCCTGACACAGGATGGGCAGTAGGTGGCAATGAAGGTTGCATTGTATTAAAAACAACTGATGGAGGAAATTCTTGGTTTTCTCTAACAGGGAATATGCCCTATTGTACAAATTATCGTTCAGTTTATTTCATTTCTAACACCGTCGGTTGGATTAGTGGATATGAAGGAAAAATATTTAAAACAACTGATGGTGGTACAATATGGCAGAGTCAGTCACAAGGATTAACTAATGCATTTTATAATGTTAACTTTATTTCTTCCGAAACAGGATGGGCTGCAGGAACTTACAATGCATTATTAAAAACTACTAATGGAGGAACTAATTGGTTTCCTCAATTGAGCTCTACTTTAATTCATTATGATTGTATAAAATTTATCAATTTAAATACTGGTTTTGCTTCAGGTAAGTCTATGCTTGGAGATACAGGGTATATAATAAAATCAACTAATGGTGGTAATGATTGGTTACCAGTATATAAACAATATAATTATCTCTTCAAGTCATTATTTTTCATATCCACTGAAACAGGATGGGCTGCAGGTTATAAAAGTACTCCACCAAGAACAGGAATAATACTTAAAACAACAAATGGAGGAAACAACTGGATAATGCAATACAACGTTGTATCTGATACAGCATCTTTAGAATCAATATGTTTTTCTTCAGCTAATACAGGATTTGCAACAGGATGGTGGAGTAAATTATTGAGAACAACTAATGGTGGAACTAATTGGTATCTTGTCCCAACAGGTACAAGTAATGTTTATTTCAATTCTTTGAGCTTTGTCAATGAAAATACAGGATGGTTATCAGGTTGGTATAAGACTATTTTGAAAACTACAAATGCGGGTCTGAACTGGTTCTCACAATCCGCAGGTATTCCCACAGTAGTAGGAACAGTTAATTTTGAAGAGATATTTTTTGCTGATACATTAAATGGATGGGTTACGGGTAGTAATAAAATACTTTGTACAACAAATAGTGGAGTGAATTGGATAGATCAATCTTTTGGTACATCAACGGTAAATTTTTCTGTATACTTTGCGAATTCACTTACAGGATGGTTAGTAGGAAGTTCGGGTACAATTTTTAAGACAATATCTGGTGGTTTTCCTGTGGGAATAAAAAAATTTGAAACCAGAAATTTTCCACAAGAATTTATATTACAGCAAAATTATCCAAACCCATTTAATTACTCAACAATAATCAAGTTTGAATTACCTAAAAGCAGTAAAGTTACAATAATTGTTTATGATATAATGGGAAAAGAAATAACAACTTTATTAAATACCTTTTTATCAGAAGGAAACTATCAAGTTAGTTTCCAAGCAGACAAGTTTAATATGTCAAGTGGTATTTATTTTTATAAAATGAGTATTAATAGCACTGAAAATGTTAGTGTAAAGAAAATGATATATGTAAAGTAGTAGAATTATCTATTTATAAATTTAGATAAATTAATGACCTTACTCGAAAGTGATAAATAAGGAATTGTCATAATTTGATTGTTCTCAACTACAGTTGCTAATACTAAATTTTCTGTAATGCTATTGTTAAATGTTTTTTTATAATTGACGATCCATAAATCAGGGGGAAAACCTGTCAAACCTGTAATATATTGAGGAAGATTTAGAGAACCTAACCCTGGAATTAAAAACATATTAACTGTCTTCGTGGCTCCCGTAATATTATTATTGAAAAAATAATTTCCATTTAACGAACTTGCACTTGGAATGAAAGATGAATCAAATTTAATAACTGGATTTGAAGAATTCGCATACTCTAATGATACATCACTATCAACTAAATTTGTAGTCGCGGTTGTAATATTAAAATTAATATTATTTATTAATGCTAAAGCCCCTGAGATGATATTTCGTGCTGAAGTATCTGCAATTAAATTAATAATTGTATTCAAATTAAAATACTTAGTTAACTCAATACAATCTTTTGCTCCAGGAACAGGATTAGGAGTAAAAACTGCAAGAGTATCTGTCCCTGTTTTTTTGAAAATATAAATCCAAGCTCCCAAATTATTTGGATCAGATAAAGCTGTTATACCAGCAATGTCGGTTTTTCCTTTATCAGCACCTTCGAAAATCACATTACTACCAAAAATTAGAACTAGTTTAGTTTGATTTCCATACTTTCTTGTTGCTTGTGCTATAGCAGAATCAAGTCTTTCTTTCGCTGAAACTCTATTATAAATTACTTTAACAATATTTTCTGGTTCATTACATGAAAGCATAAGGGTAACAAATACTATTACAGGAAGTATTTTGAATAATTTATAAATCTTCATACAAAATCTTTTATATTAAAAATAACAAAAAATTGGTTTAATAAAAGTATTTTTCATAATCAATATAAACAATAAAAAAGCGGTTCATAAGCAACTATGAACCGCTTTGTAAATAACAATAAAAAATTAAGTAATGTTATTTCAACAGTATCATTTTCTTCACATCACTGAAACCTCCTGCAACAATTTTATAGAAATATATACCACTTGCAAGATGTCCTGCATTAAAGTCAACTATGTAGGTCCCCGCTTTATATGGATCACTTATGAGAGTAGCAACTTCCCTACCCATTATATCATAAATTTTAAGTTCTACATAAGCATCTTTTGGCAAACTAAATTTTATAGAAGTATTAGGATTAAATGGGTTTGGATAATTCTGGCTTAAATAAAATTCAGTTGGGACTTCTGATTGAATGTTCTTAATTGAAGTTTGCATACAATTGTTTGCGGTATCGAAAGTAACTGTGCCAACTGCAGTTCCATTAAATCCACTAACAGAATCTACGAAAGTACTATCAAAGTGCCAAATTGCTTTTAGTCCTGAAGTAGTGTTAGGAATATATTTTACACACATATTATTAGCTATTTCTGATGCAGTTCTTGCAACACTCCATAATCTAACCTCATCAAGTTTTCCCGACCCTGGATCAGCATTCCCTCTTCCAATTCTCATCTCATTTGTAGAAGAACCAAGTGTTGTTGCAGTACTAACGGTTTGAGCAGGAGATCCATTTACATAAAATACAACTGTAGATCCATTTGATACTACTGCTAGATGTGTCCATACATTAGCGGGAATTGTTATACTTGACCCTAATACTATTGTACCTTGTGCTCTAAAGAAAGGATTTGCAGTAGATGCATTAATTCCCAATTGATAGTCAAAAGAAGCAGCTCCTTTATTCAAAACTGTATTAGCTGTAGTAGTTCCACCAATTTTTACCCATGCTTCTATCGTTATTTGATTGCTAGTCCAATTCATAGCTGGGTTGTAAGGTATCATTACATAATTTGTATTTACACCTGGAGTTGGTAGCACAATGCTTCTATTTACAACAGCTCCACCTCCTCCTGGAGTACAACTTGCTACATTACTAAAAGCACTTATCTTGGGATCGCAGTACCTATCAACTGCTTTCACCCAGAAATAATATGTTGTACCATTTGTAAGACCAGTAGCATTATAAGTTGTATCAGGGTGGTTAACTATACCAATTTGAGTTGCTGTGGCTGGATTATTAACAGTATTTCTAAATACTCTATATTCCTTCATATCAAATTCTGTATTCTTATTCCATTTCAGAAGGGCAGAACCACTACCAGCTGTTGCTGTTAAGTTTGTAGGAGCAGCAGGAGTTGTAGTATCTGCTGCTGGTAAAATGGTTACCGTAGGTGGTGGAGTTATGTTTTGTTTAACAAAATACAAAAAGTCAGGGGTACCGTAATGGTAATTTGTTAATGTTAGATTTGGAAAATCATTCTGAGTACATGTATTTCTATATCGCATATTTCCATAAGTCATATGCTGACCAATCTGAGAACTTGTACCATAATAATACATATCTCCACTACCGTTATATAGAGCAATAATATATTGGACTCCCGTCCTTGCCCAGAATGGTGTTGGTAATAAATTGTAATTATATTGCCCTGCTACACCAGGGTCAACTTGAATTTGTACTAATAACGCTTGGGTTGTAGCATCAAACAAAGTAACATACCTTTGAGTTACATTTGGAATTCTTTTTCCAAAGTACGCGATAAGAACATCTTCAGTAGGAGTAAAAGCAAATCCTCTTTGACAGTTACTAACAGTATTTGTAGATGTAACGACCACACTATCACATCCAGAGTGTGGTCCGTCGAAAACAGATAATGTAGATGCAGAAGTAGCACTCGCATTACCATAATAGAGATAGACGAGTGTAGAGTCATTTGGACCAATAGAAGGAACCTTTAACCAAATTTTGGTTGTATCAGTATTGATATACCCTTCAAGAAAATGGTTTAGAAAAACTGAACCACCACATGTAGAGGTGAAGCGAATATCATTACCGTTGGGTTGCATCCATCCATTTGCAATTGGTATTGCAGTATTGAAAATAATCAAAACCTGAACATTTGTTAATGTTGTTGATGTATTATTCTTAATTCTAATAGGATTTGCATACTTGTACTGAGCCCCAACTCCAAATACAAATACCAATAAGATGGAAAATAAAAGAATGGAAGAAAGAACTTTTTTCATTTTATCTCCTTTTTATTTTTTAAAAAGTGCTTTTTTAATTTTTAATGTATTAATATTCTCAGGAGATAAAACATAAAAACAAATATTATTTACATAATCTTTCTTAATTTAACTATACAAATTAAAATATGCAATATCAATATTTTAACTCCCCCTATAAAAACATTTTCTTATGCTAACACTTTATAAATTTTTATTAGCACTTTATCCCTTTTCAGCATATATGTTCACACTTAGGAATTTAATATTTGTTTTTTTATAATTGTCTAATTCTCTCTTATTTAAATGCTTCAGCAAAATTTCATCAGGTATTATTATTTCCTTTTTACTTTGCAGTTCAATATTAGAAAAGCCTACCTTCTTGATAATTGTAAAATACTCTTCAAGAGTTAATGCTCCCGAAATACAACCTGTATATAGTTCAGCAATTCTTTTTAAGTAAGTCGGAATATTTTCAGTTGAAACAATATCCGAAATAGAAAAATGTCCACCCGATTTTAATATTCTATATATTTCAGCAAAAGCCCTTTCTTTATCAGGTACCAAATTCAAAACACAATTACTTATAACAACATCCGCAATGCTCTCTTCCAATGGTAAGTTTTCAATATCTCCGACCAAAAAGAGAACATTATGATAATTTAATTTCTTTGCACTTTCCTTTGCTCTTTTAATCATATCATTTGTAAAGTCCACACCTATTACTTTTCCTTCATCACCAACAATTTTTCTTGCAATAAATGCATCATTTCCCGTTCCGCACCCCAAATCAACCACAGTATCGCCAGTTTTAATTTTTGCAAATTCAGTAGGTAAACCACATCCAAGGTTCAAGTCTGCTTCAGGTACATATCCATCAATATTAGTATAATCATCACTAAATATTGTATAGTTTGTTTCTGAATTGCAGGAACAAGAGCAGCATGATGTAGAATTTTCTGATGATTTTAAAATTTGAGTATATTTTTTCTTTACCTTTTCTTTCATTTTATTATTTTCTGACATATTATTCCTCTATTATTTATTTTTAAAATATTTAATCAATTTTCCAGTATAGTAATTAAGTTTTTTCTTATCCAAACAATAACAAGATTTAACCCCTTCAATTCTACCTATGATAATGCCAATTTTTCTTAATTCTTTTAAATGTTGTGATACTGTTGCTTGCGAAAGTGGGGTTACTTTTACAATTTCACCACAGATACATTCATTTCTCTCAGCTAATAATTTGATTATATATAATCTAGCAGGATGAGAAATTGACTTAGCAAAATCAGAAATTTCTATTAATTCTTTTGAAAATTTGTGTTTTTTTGACCTTACCATTTATTATTTTATATCGTAAATATACGATTAATATAGAATAAAAACAATAAAAATAACACCACCACTAGGGAAAAAGCAAATAAGTTATTTCTTGAATTCTATTTTGTTATTTTTGCTTTGAAAAGCTAATTATATGAGAAAAATATTGTTTACAAAAAGATTCATAATTACTTTGATTTGGATTTTTATACTAATGCTAATATATTCTTTATTGAGATTTGGTTTTTTTATTTCCCATTACGAAACATTTAAAAATATATCATCAATTGAAATAGTTACTTCTTTTATTAAAGGCACAAGATTTGATTTATCAGCAATTTTATCATCAAACTTATTATTAATAATCATATATAATCTGCCATTTATAAGACCTAATTTTAAATTATACCGAATTTTTTTGATAATACTTTTTATATTAACCAACCTATTTTTTATAGCATTAAATCTGACTGATTACGGTTACTACACAACAACCCAAAGAAGAATCACTTATGAAATATTTGCAATGGCAGAAGATGTAATAAGATTTTTTCCTGCTCTTGTCGTTAATCATTATTTCCTTTCAGGTTTAATGCTAATTCTAATAATAATATTTAGCTTCTTCACTGTTAAATTTTTGAATTTTCTATATGGTAAAATCCATGAATATAAATCAATTTCAACAGAAATAATAAGTTTCATCTTAATAATAGGTTTTACAATTATAGGAATTAGAGGAGGTTTACAATTAAGACCAATAAGGCCTGCAGATGCTTTCATAAGTGATAAACCAGAAAGCAGTTACTTAACACTGAATACAACATTCAATGTGATAACAAGTATATTTCAAAATAAAATTCCTGAAATAAAATATATTCCAAACGATGAAGCAATTACGATAGTAAGAGATTATTTAAGAACTGAAAATGAAAGTTTTGTAAGTGAAGATTATCCATTTCAAAGAAAGAAACACTCTTTTGAAAATCCCAAAAAATTGAACCTTGTGATTTTTATTATGGAAAGTTGGTCTGCAAAATATTGTGGATATGTAGCAGGTGAAAAATCTTTAACTCCATTTTTCGATAGTATCGCTTCAAAGGGAATGCTTTTTACTAAATTTCTTGCTAATGGGCAAAGATCAATAGAAGCTGTACCATCAATATTAGCTTCTGTTCCATCATTGTTCAATACATCAATAATTAATTCTTCAATTGAAATGAATAGATTTAGGGGATTAGGTTCAATTTTATTAGAAAATGGATATAACACAAGCTTTCACCATGCAGCAACAACAGGTTCTATGGGTTTTTTAGGATTTACAAAAATTTGCGGTTTACTCAAATACTATGGGAAAGAAAATTTCAAAGATACACTCAACAACTCTTATGACGGTGCTTGGGGAATCTATGATGAACCTTTTTTCATATACACAGCTGATATTCTCAATTCAACTGAAGAACCATTTTTTGCAACAATTTTTTCTCTCTCATCTCATGACCCATTCATTTTACCTGAAGATCGAAAAGATTTTTTCGAAAAATATAAAGGCGAAAGCGAACTTGAACTTTCTATAAGATATTCAGATTATTCACTTAAAAGATTTTTTGATTATGTAAAAAATTTCAATTGGTTTGACAATACAATATTCATTATAACTTCTGATCATACACTTTATAATACCAGAACAAATTTTTTAAGTACTTATCACATTCCTTTTTTAATTTACTCACCTAAGCACATACCACCTACAACCAATAATAGAGTTTCTTCTCATGTAGATATATTACCAACTGTATTGGATTTACTAAATATTTCAACTATACATTCATCTATGGGTAAATCTTTACTTGACACAAATAAATCAAATTTCGCTTTTGAAAAATGGGGAAATCTTTTTTGTGTTTTTTCTGATAGCTTAGTATTACTAACAGACTTTGATAATCAAAATATTCTATATAATTATACAACAGATACAACAGGAGTTAGTAATCTATCTGAAGTTTACAGAGATGAATATTATAAATTAAAATTACTATTGACTGCTTATACACAAATAACAACTTGCTCGTTGGTCAATAATAAAATTTATTTTGATAGCAAATAAAAAAATTATTAAGTAATACTTGTAAAATTAAAAACTTTTATACTTTTTAAAACAATTGTTTTGTATATAAAATATGTGCTGTATATTTAGTCACAGTTTATAATATGTAATGGGGAAATAGTAATCTTGACTTTTAATTAAACATTATTTAAATTAAAAGTATATAATACATTATAAAATTAAAAAGGAGTAAGAGATGAGAAAAATTTTATTCTTAACTTTTGTAATTTTTTTAGTCTTTTGTATAAACTTCAGTTCTAATGCACAATGGGTTTCTGCAGGTACAGTATCAAATGTTGGATCCTATCCAAGCATTTCAGTAGCCAGTCCTACTTGTGTCTTTGTTGCAGGAGGACCAAGCGGTACACCTGTTATTTGGAGAACAACAAATGGAGGAGTTAATTGGGTTTCTATACCAACAACAGGTGTAACATTAGAACCATATTGCATATGGGCTAAAGATTCATTAGTTGTATTTATTGGTGATGGTGGCGCTGCAGGGGGAGCAGGTGGTAATGCAAAAGTATATAAGACAACAAATGGAGGGCAAAATTGGGTAACCATTTTAGAAACTGGAGGAACAGCTGGTTTTATAAATGGAAT
>JAOADD010000052.1 GCA_026417495.1 Ignavibacteria bacterium | reverse complement strand
ATCAACATCATTCTCTTTACATCTACAAACCCATTGGATTCTAGTCTATAGAAATATACTCCACTTGCTAAATTCGATGCATCAAAATCTATTGTATAATATCCTGCCGGCTTTACCTCATTAACCAGATTGGCTACCTCTCTTCCTAATATATCATATACCTTCAAACTTACCATCCCCTGCTTCGGAATTGCAAAACTTATCTTCGTTACTGGATTGAATGGGTTCGGATAGTTCTGACTCAATTCATACTTGTCTGGTATCTGACTGGTCTTGTTCTCTAATCCTGTTCCAGGGGTCAGTTCTATACATATATTCGGTAACAAAGGATTGCTTGTCGTAAGTGATAGTGGATCTACGCATCCATTCCCTGTAGATAAATCCGCATATTGATGGTATGTCCTCTGTGGTGATACACTTGTCGCTTGGACCGTTGTATTGGATGACCAACTAGAGTTGTTGAAACATATCTCTATCAATAAGTTCGTACCATTGTATGGGAATGGAGTTGTCAAGGTAATATACTGCCACCCTGTTCCCGCTGGAATGTATGAATTCGAGGTGTATACCGTCTGCCAGGTCCCTGTGGTTACAAATCCTGATAAGGATGTTATCGTGGTGTTTTGCATCCTAACCTGGAAACCACTCATCGCTGGTGAACCTATGGCTCCTACATTGAAGCCTATCTTGGTTATGGAACCACCTCCTGTAACTCCAATTTCACTTCCTAAATATAGCATATGTGTCTTGCTATCCATATAAAATGTGTAGAATGGATATCCTACAAGTGTTGTACCTGTACCTATGCATACATTTACAAGGTTTATTATCTTGAAATTATATAACGCTGTGGAATCTCTGTTCTTAAGTGAAGAGTTATCCTGCGCAAATATCCTATAAAATATTGAGTCTCCTATATTGACTTCTGCTTGAGTAGAATTAAATGCTGCTGAGTAGTTATTTCCTCCTGTCGGTAATAACTTGAAGTGTTTTATACCTGTTGATGGTGTGTTCTTATACCATCTTACCCAGACTGAGTCTATTCCTATGTTATCAGTAACATTTGCCGTTACTGTTGCAGGCCATTGCAATTTTGGCCAATTCGGAAGTGGGGTGTGGGTAATTACTGGTTTAATCGTATCTGTTGAAGCTATAAATGAATAAAAAGAACCAGGTGCTCCTGCTGGTGCTGTTGCTACTCTGTTTAATGAGTCAGCTGTTCTTATGAAATATCTATATGTACCAGCACCTGTTAAAGTAATATTTGCTGTCCAGTTATTTCCACCTGTGTTTGTCATTAAAACGCTATCAGTGAATGTTAATGAGTTCTTTGAATAATGTAACTTTGTTCTTGATGGGTTAATTCCTGAACCAGCAGGAATTATAGTAGCATTAACAGCTCTTGTACCTGTAATTTGTTCTGTATTTCCAAGAGGTGTATGGGTTATGGATGGTCCCAAAGAAATTGGTGCAGTCCAAACCTGATAGACCCCAGAATAATCATCACACCATAATGGATAGACGGTATTTCCGGATGCGCAAATTCCAATATAGTCACCTTGATAACCACTGGCTAATCCAGAAATTGGTTTAGGTTTAAATCTATGGTCACTAACCAGTATATTTGTCCAGGTGTTTCCACCATCTACGGAACGTGCGACATAAACTTCTGCTGAATCATTAGTTGAGGGATTTCTACTATCATAGAAAATTATATTTATTCCACCATACTGATCAACACAAATATTACTAAACCATTGGTCTCTTCCATTGTTAAGCGGATCGTCGTTTACTCTTACGGGCGCTGTCCAATTTAAGCCTCCGTTAGTGGATTTTGAAAAACAAACATCAGGATCTGTTCCTGCAGGTGCTTGATTCTTTTGTGTCCATGTGACATATATATAACCATTATAAGGACCACCAGTTTTATCCACAGCCATCCATGGGAAACTATTCACTCTGATACTTGTTGATTTTAAATAACCTCTAATACCTGTAATTGCAATTGCATCTTCCTTGGTATATGAGAAGTTTACACCACCATTAGTCGATTTTGCAAATCCAACATATCTTTCTGTATAAGGAGATGCAGCATCTCTCGTAGCCCACACCATGTATACTTCTCCATTTGGTCCTGTATGGATATTAACTCCTTGAAAACGGTAACCAAGAGTAGATGATAAATATTGTGTATTTCCCCAATTAACACCTGCATTAGTAGAACGGACAAACATTAAAGGTTGTGCAGATTGGGAAAAGTCTGTAAAGGAAATGTAAAGGTTATTGTAGTAAGGGCTGGTTGCTTTATCATCTATTCCCAAATGATTCTTATCAGCAACGCTAGAAGGGATAGATGCTGCAATTACATATGGAGCCCAAGTAACACCATTATCTGTACTCCAGGTAATTACTTGAGTACTGCTTGAAGGTCCAATAGCATTCATAAATATTTTTCCATCACTTGTTACAGCCATAGATGGATCACCACTGTTTGCGGATAATCCAGGTAAAGTATAGTTCCCTGTCCAATTAACACCTCCATTTGTAGATACACCAAAACCTGTCCCATAGAATGATGGGCCGTAGGAATTCCATCCTGCAACAACTTTATTTTGTACATTTGGGTTACAGTATCCCATCACTTCTGATTGTGTTGCTGTATGTGGATAGGGTCTGAAATTTGGACCCACGGATGTTATCCCAAATGGTGAATAAATAAATACTGGGATATTATTTACAGGTCTTTTCAAGTCTAAAGGTATGAAAGGAGAAGTTTCTTTTATATCAATTCTAACAAGAGTTGCATCATCTGGAATATATGTCTGACCTGTAAAAATTAAAAATCCCACTATTAGAAAACCGAACAATGCAAGAATTTTTTTCATAGTTTTATATTTGGTTTATAAAATTAGTTTTTAATTTAAACATTTAAATATAGTATAAAAATTTCAATTTAGATAATCAATAAATGAAAAAAATTTCCCAAAAATAACACAATTAATTAATCTTATAAATAAAATAGTTTAAAAAGGATGCATACATTACCCATATTAAATAGGGTAATAAAAGAAAAGCTGCTAATTTATTTATTCTATAAAAAAGTATAAAAGAAATTAGAATCATATTCCATAAAAATAACAATGTTATGAAAGCAAGAAATATTAAATGCCATTTAAAGAATACGAATGACCACAGTCCATTTATTAGTAAATGAAATATGAAAAAGTATAATGTAAATTTTACATTTTTTCTTTGTAAACCTTCATTCCATATTAAGTACAGTGATATTCCCATTAGGAGGTATAAAATAGACCATACAGGAGCGAATATATAATTTGGTGGAGTAAAACTGGGTTTGTTTAAAGATTGATACCATGTATTTACAGATTCGCTAGTAGCAATTCCTGCAATGATACCAACACCTTCACAAATTGCAATGCAAAGAATAAATTTGAAAATTTTCATTGTAGTAAATTCTTATAAATATAAAACAATTTTAATTAATAATTTAATTAAAAATTTTTATGTTAAGTCATATTATTTCAATGTTATATTAAAAAAATTTTTTATTTATTATTTTTTAATTTCAAAAGAAGAATAAAAATATGTATAAAATTTTGTTTTTAATTTTGTTCATTTTAGATAGCGTTTTTCCAAAAGTTTTTGTCAAAAAAGAAATTTGTATTACTGTTGATGATTTACCATACATTGCAAGGTATCACTATAATATACAATATGGTAAAATAATAACGGATAGTTTACTCTCAAATTTTAAACAATTTAATGTAATTGCACTTGGTTCCGTTAATTCATCTCAGCTTTATGAACTTAATAGGCTTAACCGTAGTAAAGTTTTAATGCTTGAAAGGTGGTTAGACTCTGGTATGGTATTAGCTAATCATACTTACTCTCACAAGAATCTATATACTATATCAGTAAAGGAATACATCAAGGATGTTATAGATGGAGAAATAATTTTAAAAGATATAATAAATGAAAGAGGAAAGGAGTTGAAGTATTTTAGGCATCCCTATCTATTAAAAGGAGAGACGAAAGAAAAAGCAGATTCTATTAACTCTTTTTTAAAAAGTAGAGGATATATTGAAACGCCTGTAACTATTGATAACTATGACTATTATTTTTCGCTTGCTTTTGAAAGAGCTATGTTGAAAAATGATGAACAATTAATGAATAAAATTGGAAAAGATTATATAATATATATGGAGGATGCTCTTAAATATTATGAAGCACAATCAATTGCACTTTTTGGATATAATATAAAGCATATAATAATTTTGCATGCTAATATAATAAATGCTTATTACATAAGGGATTTACTAAATATGCTTCAGAGAAATGGTTATAAATTTATATCAATTGAGGAAGCACTAAAAGATAAATGTTATGAAAGCAAAGATGAATTTTATCAAAATAAAGGTGTTTCATGGTTACGAAGATGGGCATGGACATTGGGATATCGAGATGACATTTTTTTCAATGGCGAACCAGAAATACCAGATTATATTAATAAAATGATTGGAAAATAATGATGAGTGATTCATATCTCAAAAATTGTGATATATGTCCACATAAATGTAATGTTAATAGAATTGCGGGAGAATTAGGAATTTGTAAATCAACACACAAAATAAGAATATCGTCTTACTTTGCACATTTTGGAGAGGAACCTGAACTTGTTGGTAGATATGGTTCTGGTACTATTTTTTTCTCGGGTTGTAATTTACTTTGTATTTTTTGTCAAAATTATGATATAAGTCATTTTAATCAAGGTTACGAAATCTCTACTGAAAAACTTTCAGATATTATGTTTGAACTTGAGGATAATGGTTGCCACAATATTAATCTTGTCACACCAACTCATTACACTTTTCAAATTAGTGAAGCAATAGAAATTGCAAAAGGAAGAGGTCTTGAAATCCCTGTGGTTTGGAATTCGAATGCTTATGAAAGGGTTGAAACATTAAAAAAGTTGAGAGGATTAGTAGATATCTATATGCCTGATTTAAAGTTTTATAGGAATTCAATTTCTGAAATTCTTACGACTGCAAATAATTATTTCGAATTCGCATCATTAGCGATTATAGAGATGCACAAACAAGTAGGGGATTTAGTAATTGAGAATGGAATTGCAAAAAAAGGGATTATGATTCGACATTTAATAATGCCTGAAAATTTTTCTGACTCGATTGAAATAATAAATTTTATTGCAAAAAATTTAGGAAATAATACTTATTTAAATTTAATGGCGCAATACTACCCATCTTATAAATCATATACAATAAAAGAAATAAACAGAAGAATTCATACAAGTGAATACTATAAATGTGTAGATTACGCCAGATCTCTTGGTTTTAAAAGACCAGATTATATTTATTAATTTTTATCCCGTTTCTTTTTGGGGTTTAATGTTTTTAATCTTTGTTTAATTTTTTCTTCTCGACCTAGATCCGTTGGGTAATAATAGATTTTATCTTTTAATTCATCAGGTAAATATTGTTGCTCTACATAATGCCCTTCATAATCATGAGCATATTTATAATCTTTGTGGTATCCAAGTTCTTCCATTAGTTTTGTAGGAGCATTTCTTAAATGAAGTGGTACTTCATAATCGGGATGAGACTCTACATCTTTTAAAGCACTTTCTATCGCTAGATATGAAGCATTACTTTTCGGGCAACTTGCTAAATAGGTAGCACATTGGGAGAGAATAATTCGTGCTTCTGGCATTCCGATATAATCAACAGCGGTAAATGTACTTACAGCAAGTGTAATAGCATATGGGTCTGCATTCCCAATATCTTCTGATGCAAGGATAATCATTCTTCTAGCTATAAATTTTGGGTCTTCTCCACCTTTAAGCATTCTTCCTAACCAGTAAACTGCTGCATCTGGATCACTACCTCTAATACTTTTAATGAACGCAGAAATAATATTATAATGCTCTTCTAAATTTTTGTCATACTTTATATATCTTGTTTGAAAAACTTCTTTAATAATATCGTTAGTAATATAAAAAGTATTTTTTGATTTTGGTTTTGTAATTTTAATTGCAAACTCTATGGCATTCAAGAGTTTTCTTGCATCTCCTCCACACATTCGGATTAAAAATTTTTCGTCTTCGAATTCTATTTTTTTGCCTTTAAAAAGTTCATCTTTCTCTAAAGTGTTCTTAATTATTTTTTTAAAATCTTTATATTTCAATTCTTCAAGTATATATAATCTACATCTTGAAAGTAAGGGTGCAATTACTTCGAAGGAAGGATTTTCAGTAGTAGCTCCTATCAAAATTATTGTCCCTTTTTCAACACTATGGAGTAACGAATCTTGCTGTGCTTTATTGAACCTATGAATTTCATCAATGAAAAGTATTGTCCGCTTTCCATGTTTTTGTAGTAAATATTTTGCTTTTTCAATTGCATCCCTTACATCTTTAACACCTGCTGAGACTGATGATAGTTGAATAAAATTTGTTTTTGTCTGTTCTGCAATTATTATTGCAAGAGTAGTTTTACCAACTCCAGGTGGACCCCATAAAATCATTGATACTGGTTCATTTTTCTCTATCATTAATCTAATTGGTTTATCGGTTCCAACAAGATGTTCTTGTCCTGCAAAATCTTCGAGAGATTTTGGTCTCATTCTCTCAGCGAGAGGAATGTATGAAGTTGATTTTGTATTTTGGTCAAATAATTCCAAATTTATTGTTTGAATTAAATAAACTAAATTTTTGAATCAAAGTTTTTACATCCTTTGTCTTATGCATGGGGAAATTACCAATTCTTATTTGTTTTCCTTTAAAAATCTTATAACCGTTGCTTATAATTAACCCTTGTCTTGCCAGTTCTTTAATAATTTTCTCGGAATCTATATTTGTTTCTAAGCTAATTGTTGTCTTTGAGCGGAAATATCTGTTTTTAACAAAAGGTTTAATGAAATTGTGATTTTCAAAATAATCATAAATTAATTTTGCTTTATTGTTTGTTTCTTCTCTTATTTTTTCATTACCATATCTAATTAATGTCTCACAAATTTTTCCTAATACAAAAATTGCAGGTATATTAGGTGTTACTGTTGTTTGATTTTTTAAGTAATTCTCTTTCCATTTTAAGAAGTTATTATAAGAACCAATAGAAATTCCATCGTTGTATAAATTTTCTGCTTTCTTTATGCATTTTTCATTCAAAATAAGTACTCCTAATCCTGGTGGCATTCCAAATCCTTTTTGTACCGAAAAGAATGAACAGTCAATGTATTTGTAATCAATTTTGTAATATGGAATGGCACTAACTAAATCAAGAGCAATTAGTATATCTGGATACTTCTGTTTTAATTTTTTTACATCTTCTATATTTAATGCTACTCCCGTACTTGTTTCGTTTAGTATAATGCAAATTAATTCAGTGGTATTTGGTATTGAAATGTTTTCAAATTTTGTACCTTCACCAAATGAAGAACATACTTTCTCAGGTGATTTCTTATATTTTAAAGATATTTCGTAAAATCTTTGAGCGAAAAAACCATTTACATAATGGAAACTTTTTTCTCTTACTAAATTCTGTATAATTCTTTCCATACATTCAGTGGCAGAGCTGTAAAAAAATACATAGTAATCCTTTGGTATATTTAACAATTTTTTCAGATTTCTTACGGTTGTCTTAAATATTTCTTCAAATTCAATACTTCTATGTGAAATTGAAAAAATTTTTTTTTCAAAAGCTGATTTGTAAAAACTCTTTACTTCAGGATATAACTCTGTTGGTCCTACTGTAAAATAAATTTTACCCGTCATTTAACAATTTTGATATTTTAAGATGTGCGGGATGACTTAAACGAGCGGGAGACGGGAGTCGAACCCGCGACGTTCAGCTTGGGAAGCTGACATTCTACCGCTGAATTACTCCCGCTTATTTTGCACGCCCGACTGGATTCGAACCAGTGACCCACAGCTTAGAAGGCTGTTGCTCTATCCAGCTGAGCTACGGGCGCAACTTTTTCCAAAATAAAATATTTATTATTTCCTTTCAATGTAAAATAATTTAAATTTAGTAGTAATAGGATAAAATTGTTAAGTTTAATTTATAATTTATAGAATAACATTATTTAAATGTTTAAATTGTTGTATTATCAATTTTTTTAATCTTCGGTAGCTTTAAAAGATTAGTTGATTTTTTAATATTGAATTATTATATTTAAGTACTTAATATTGTTCTTTAAATAATTATTGTTACTTAGTTGTTTATTGAAATTATTTTAATTAACAATTTATAAATAAATTTAAAGAGGTTAGTAATGAAAAAATTCTATTTTATT
>JAOADD010000030.1 GCA_026417495.1 Ignavibacteria bacterium | reverse complement strand
TTGCCAGGAGTCAGGTGCATCATTATCAATTGTATTTGCAAGATGTTTCATGGAGTATTCGTAAGCTTTGTAATATGCATCTGAGGGTATATCTTTATCTGGAAATGCTCTTATCTCACTCATCCATTGTAATGATTGCATTGCTCCTGAAGATTTCATCGGTCTATTATGAATAATATTTTCTGTAATTAACAAAGAAATTATAGTTACTATTATAATAGCAACTATGATTAGATTTACTCTGATGATTGTGTAATATTGTTTCATAATAAAATTTTTTTGAAAGCACATAAAAAAAATATTTGACAAAATCAAGGTAAAAATTTTTATGTATATTGAAAATTTTTTTTACCTGTATAGTTCAATATTAAAACAATCATTTAAAAAAATGTAGCAATCGTTTTCTAAAATTTTAAGTTAAAGAACTGACTTTAATAAATATATTAGCGAAACTATATTTTTAAAAAAATTTAGTATGAATAGAAAAATCAAAGCTCCACGCGGTACTGAATTAACTTGTAAAAACTGGCAAGCAGAAGCAGCTATGAGAATGCTAATGAATAATCTTGATAATGAAGTAGCTGAGAAGCCAGAAGAACTTATTGTTTATGGTGGTTCGGGAAAAGCAGCCAGAAATTGGGAATGTTTTGATGCAATAGTTGAGGTTTTGAAAAAATTAGAGTACGATGAGACCTTACTTGTACAATCAGGAAAACCTGTCGCAATTTGGAAGACTCATAAAGATGCTCCAAGAGTTGTTATATCTAATTCGCAAATCGTTCCAAAGTGGGCAAATTGGGATGAATTCAGAAGACTGGAAGCACTCGGGCTTACTATGTTTGGGCAGATGACAGCGGGTTCATGGATTTATATTGGTACCCAAGGAATATTACAAGGTACTTACGAAACTTTTGCTGCGTGTGCAAAAAAATATTTTAATGGCTCTTTATCTGGTAAGTTTGTTCTTACTGCTGGTCTTGGTGGTATGGGGGGAGCACAACCACTAGCAGCAACATTAAACGGTGCAGCCTTTTTAGGTGTGGAAGTTGATAGAGAAAGAATAAAAAAACGTATAGATACAGGGTATTGTGATGTAATGACGGAATCGCTAGATGAAGCCTTAAATATAGTTCTAAAAGCTAAAGAAAACAAACAAGCTATTTCAGTTGGATTAGTTGGGAATGCAGGAGAAATACACCCTGAAATTTTAAAAAGGGGAATAATACCTGATGTCTTAACGGATCAAACATCAGCTCATGATATGCTTAATGGTTATGTGCCAATGGGAATGAGTCTAGAAGAGGCACTTGATTTGAGAAAAAAGAACCCAGAAAAATATCAAAAATTAGCAAGAGAAACAGCAGTAGTACATTGCAAAACAATGTGGGAAATGATGAAAAGAGGTGCTATTGCATTTGATTACGGTAATAATTTACGTGGAGAAGCATATGCAAATGGATTCGAAAATGCTTTTGATATTCCAGGATTTGTTCCTGAATATATAAGACCTTTATTCTGTGATGGTAAAGGACCATTTAGATGGGTTGCTTTATCAGGTGAACCTGAAGACATTTATGCAACAGATGAAGCAATTGCTGAAGCATTTCCCCATGATATACATTTGCATAATTGGTTAAAAGCAGCGAGAGAAAAAGTTCATTTCCAAGGATTACCAGCTCGAATCTGTTGGCTTGGATATGGTGAGCGTGCGAAAGCAGGATCTATTTTTAACGACCTTGTTAAAAAGGGTAAAGTAAAAGCGCCAATTGTGATTGGTAGAGATCACCTTGACTGTGGAAGTGTTGCTTCTCCAAATAGAGAGACTGAAAAAATGAAAGATGGGTCTGATGCAATTGCTGATTGGCCTATTTTGAATTTTGCCTTACACTGTATTGGTGGTGCAAGTTGGGTTTCTTTACATCACGGTGGTGGGGTTGGAATTGGTTATTCGATTCATGCTGGTATGGTAATTGTTGCTGATGGTACTGATGATGCATATATCAGACTTAACAGATGTCTTACATATGATCCTGGGATGGGAATAGTCAGGCACTCTGATGCAGGATACGAACAAGCGATAGAGAATGCAAAAAAATTTGGAATAAGAATTCCTATGTTGCGATAAATATTATTTTATTCCCACGCGCTTACGTAAAAGGTTAAGATGAAAGGTTCATCTTCTTTATTAACACCAAAAATTCTGATTTCATTATTCATAATATCAAATACGTATATATAATTGTTACCAGCATCACTCTCTACATAATAGTAAGTTAACTCATAATCTTCATTGTATTCTGTTTTTAATACATAATATGTAGATTGCATTATTGGAGTTGTATGAACCCAATAAGACCAATCTTCAGAAATATCAAATGTTGAGAATTCCGCATACCCATCACAATCATCGTATTTCTCAGTATAGTAATTCCAATAGCAGTATTCCCTATAGTAAGTTTCTATATGTGTCTGTGAATAGCTTAAAGAGAAGACTGCAAAAATAAATATTAAGGTATAAAGCGCTTTCATAAAAATTTATTTTCTAATTAATTATTTTTCGTTTATCAATTTTTCAATGAATTGAATTATATCGTTCCTTAATTTATCATAATGCTTTCCAGTTCCGGGTCCGCTAAATCCTGTGTAGATTTTTCTTATTTTATGATTTCTATCAAGATATAAAGTTGTGGGATATCCTTTAAGGTCTTTCATAAACGGGAGAACTGCAAGAACTGATTTTTTTCCAACTTCTCCCGCATAAAGAAAGGTATATTTTGCTTGTAACTGTTCAGAGAATCGTTTTATTCTTTTAATTGATTCTGTGGTATCTTTTGTTTCGAAACAAAGACCAATTATTTCTAAACCTTGTTGGTTATAGATATTGTATAACTCTGAGAACAGTCTTGTTTCATCCATGCAATTTGGACACCAGGAACCCATGATTTGTAAAATGACAACTTTATTTTTGAATTTATCATCTTTAAGTGAAACGCGATTACCATTTAAATCGATTAGAGAAAATTTGACTTCTGCATCTGGATTAATTTCCGTAATTTTTTCTGGGTCGGGTAATACAGCGTTATCATTTTTCACAGCACGCCAGGTTTCTTTCCAGTTTGGTCCTCCAATTAGTATTCCATTTTCAAGAGTACCTTTATCAGAGATTTGTGCTCTGAATAAAAGTGTGTGTGAACCATCAACACAGGAAAGTAAAAAATCTTTACCATTTACAACACCTTCAAGAAATCTGTAGTCACCACCAGTTGTTAAAATTGTTCCTGTCACTTTGTTATTTTGTTGGACAAATTCACCAATACTTTTATTTTCGTTTGAGTCTCCAGGGAAAAATGTTACTTCCCATTTTCCCGTTACATTAATTGCAGGTGGTTCTGTTATTGCAAATCTGTTGGTATTACCAAATTCAGCATAAAAAGGTAAACTGTAATTCATTCGAGTACCGTAATGTATATATTCTCCTGCTATTGAATCTTTTGAAAATATTTTTGCTTTAATTTCATCCTTAAAAACAGGCATTTTAATGTTAAGTGAATCTTTGTTGAAAGTAATTTCTTCCGTTTCAATTACTTCTTCGGCATTATAAATTTTTGCAATAAGTTTGTTCGGTTCAGATTTTTTTTCGATTGTAAATAGAAATGGAATCTCATTCAATTCATTTTCTGTTTTAATAATTATTACTCCACGCCAATTTCCATAAGAAAGTTCATTTGTTTTTTTACTGCACGAAATAAAGAGCAGAAAAGCTGTAAATATAAAAAGTATCAGTTTAAAAGTATTCATCTTAATTAAATTTTAAACTTAATATCAACAAAAAATTAACTATATTCAATTAATAAATAAAAATTTGAATTTTTATTAAAAAACAGTAATTTTGCTGTATGGAAGTTTTTGAAAATCATTTAATTGCTCCTTATACTACCATAAACCTTGGAGGAGAAGCAAGATTCTTTTGTAACTGCAATAGTGAAGAAGATTTAAGAAATTGTGTAAAGTTTTCTAAAGAAAATAATTATCGCTTAAAAATTATAGCAGGTGGTAGTAATGTTATTTTTCCTGATGAAGGTTTTAGAGGAGTAGTAGCAAAGATAGAAGGTGAAGATATTAAAATAATAAAAGAGGCAAAAGAATTTGTCCTTGTTGAAACTTGGGCAGGTACAGACTGGGATAACTTTGTTAAGTGGTCTATTGAGAATAGTTTTAGTGGTATTGAGTGTATGAGTGGTATACCAGGTTCATGTGGAGCTACTGTAATTCAAAATGTTGGTGCTTATGGACAAGAAATAAGTAATGTGATTAATGAAGTTATTACTTTTGATATTGAAAGTGGAAAGAATAGAATATTCAAAAATGAAGATTGTAAGTTTGGATACAGAACAAGTGTTTTCAAAAATGTTTATAAAGGTAAAGTAATAATAACAAAAGTTGTTTTTAGATTATCCAGAAATACGATTGATGATTATTCATATCCTGATCTGAAAAATGAAATTACAAAATATAAAGAATACAGTAATTTTAGCAGAATTGAAAAATTAAAATTTATTAGAAATGCTGTATATAAAATTAGGAAAAGTAAATCAATGATATATGATAAAAATGACCCGTATTCAATCAGTTGTGGTTCGTTTTTTTTGAATCCTATATTAAATAGAGAAGAATTTGAGAAGTTTTACAGTTTAGCAAAAGAGAAAAAATTAGATCCACCATATTTTAAAGTTAACACAAATTATAAAATCCCTGCAGCCTATTTAATAGAGAAATCAGGTTTTTACAAAGGGTATATAAAAAATGGAGCAGGAATTAGTAAAAAACATTCACTTGCACTTGTGAATTTTGGATGCAGTACAGAATCTTTATTAAATTTAGCGAATGATATTAAAGATAAGGTGAAAAATGAATTTGGAATATCACTAGAAATAGAACCAGATATAATCAAATAAGATACCTTAGGAATTTTAATTGAATAATAAAAGTATAATTTTTAATTTAAAAAAAATAACATTATGAAAAAATTTACATTATTCTTAATTTTCTTTCCATTATTTTCAACAGTTGCTCAGGATAAATTTATTGGGCAATATACAAATACCGAAGTTATAAATGGACAGATATATTACCGTAATGTAACCATACCACTTGAGAATTTTGAGTATTCAAGAAATAACATTGAAGCATATACTCCAGCTAATGGAAATTATACAGGCTCAGAGATTAGATGGTTTTTTCAGGATGCATCAGCAATATGTAATGATGCTGTAATTTCTGCTAATGGCTTATATTCAATTGCGGGTTGGGCATTAAACAACAAAAGAATATCATTGTATGGAAATCTGAATAATGTACCTTTATGGCAGTTTCAAACAGCTGCTCAAGGTAATAGAAATTATGTATCTGTTTCAGATACAGCAGGAGTAATAGCACTTGGTTCATATCATAATTTTTATTTATTTTATAGAAATTCAAACGTCCCATTTTTCAATTTTGATTTAACAACAACACCCGATACAGGTACCGCAGGACCTATTGATATTACATCCGATGGAGAATATTTTATCGCATCTGCAAATAGATCTGATTCTAGTTGGGTATATTGTTTCAGTAAAAACTCTACAGTTCCATTATGGCGGTTGCGAGTTGGGGGACAAATATATGGAATAAGGATTGCTGAAACAGATTCGCTAGCAATTATAAGTACTTACAATGCATACTGGGTAGTTAGAACTGTTTCTGGTACTGTTCGTGCACAAGGTCCAATTACAGATGGTACTCAAATGACGCAAGGTATAAGTGGGAATGGAAATTATATAGCACTGGTAAATTATAAAGGATATTTAAAGATATATCAATGGAATGGTACAACATACAATTTAGTATGGCAATTTCAAGAACCACCTGGATCATATTATAATTGGGTAACATCAGTAGATATCTCTTATGATGGAACTTATGTGGCAATTGGAACACTGATTTTTTTAAGTTCAAATTCGTATGATGGTAGAGTAAGGTACTTCAAAATTTCTAATGGCTCTACACCTTTATGGACTTATAGCGGACTTGGTGATGAAGTAGAGTGTGTTAAGATTTCTAAAAATAATAAAATTTTAGTTGCTGCTTCATGGGGACATATGAATAATCTTAAAGAAGATTTGGTAATTTTCAGAGCAGATCCAGGAAATGGTAATATATTATTCGGTGTTAATACTCCAGGTTCTGCTTTTGTATGTGATGTCTCTGATGATGGGACTTCTGTGATTGGGGGTGGTAAAGCGGTACACGCAAGGACTTTTGGAGCTGGTGGAACTTTGTATAATATATTTGTGGATACAACGAATCCAGTTGGAATTAAAAGAACATCAAAAGTTGTTCCTGAAAAGTTAGAAGTAAAGCAAAATTACCCAAATCCATTTAATCAAACAACAATAATAGAGTTTAATATTCCTGATTTTATAAATGATAATTCTGTAAGTTTATCAGTATATGATGTGTTGGGTAGAGAAATTAAAAATCTTATAAAAGGAAATTTAAAATCAGGGAATTACAAAGTTACATTTGATGCGGGTGATTTACCAAGTGGAGTGTATTTCTATAAATTAACAGTTGGAGAAAATTGCAGTGTGAAACCTATGGTATATTTAAAATAAGAATCTGAATTTTTAATTTTTCTTTTCTATTTTAGCCCAAGTATCTTTAAGAGAAACCGTTCTGTTGAAAACCTTATAAGAGTCTGTTGAGTCAAGGTCAACACAAAAGTAACCAAGCCGTTCAAACTGAAATCTATCACCAGGTTTTACATTGATGAAATTGGATTCTATTTTGCAGTTTTTGAGAATTTTAAGTGAATCGGGGTTAATTAATTCTTTAAAGTCCTTTCCCTCGACTGCAAGGGGGTTTTCGACTAAAAATAATCTATCATATAGTCTAACTTCTGCATCAAAGGAGTGTGGTATTGAAACCCAATGGATTGTTCCTTTAACACTTCTTTTTGAACCAGAACCACTTTTAGTCTCAGGATCATAAGTGCAGTGGAGCTCTATAATATTACCTGAACTATCTTTAATTACTTCATTACATTTAATTATGTATGCGTATTTTAAGCGAACTTCATTTCCAGGAAACAAGCGATGAAAATCTTTTGGTGGGTCTTCTCTAAAATCATCTCTTTCAACATAAATTTCCCTTGAAAAATAAATTTTTCTTTTTCCCATAGAGGGGTCTTCTGGATTATTCACAGCTTCAAGTTCTTCAACTTTTCCTTCAGGGTAATTTGTTATAATAACCTTAAGCGGATTCAAAACAGCCATTACTCTTTGAGCACGTTTGTTTAAATCTTCTCTTATACTGTGTTCAAGTAAAGCTACATCGGTCAAAGAATCTCTTTTTGAAATACCAATTTTATCAGCAAAATTCCGAATAGATTCAGGAGTGTAACCTCGTCTTCTCAGACCACAAATTGTGGGCATTCGTGGATCATCCCAACCAGATACAATTCCTTCTTCCACAAGTTCTAGAAGTTTTCTTTTACTCATTACAGTATAGCTCAAATTCAAGCGAGCAAATTCTATTTGTCTTGGCCTGTTTTCTAATTCTAAAGCTTCAAGGAACCAGTCATATAATGGACGATGAATTTCAAATTCTAGAGTACAAAGTGAATGAGTTATTCCTTCAATCCAATCAGAGAGTGGATGGGCATAGTCATACATTGGGTATATGCACCATTTATCACCTGTTCTGTGATGTGTGACTCTTTTTATTCTATATATAACAGGGTCTCGCATATGTATATTAGGAGAGGACATATCAATTTTTGCTCTAAGTACATAAGAACCATCTTCGAATTTTCCTTCTTTCATTTTAATAAATAGGTCAAGACTTTCTTCAATAGGTCTATTTCTGTATGGAGATTCTTTTCCAGGTTCTGATAAAGTTCCTTTATGTTCTCTGATTTCTTCTGGGCTTGAGGGATCGACATAAGCTTTACCTTTCTTAATAAGTTCAATAGCGAATTCATAAAGTTGCTGGAAGTAATCAGAAGCATAATACATCCTATCTCCCCAATCAAATCCAAGCCACCTAACATCTTCAATGATCGAATCAACATATTCAACATCTTCTTTAGAAGGATTAGTATCATCAAATCTGAGGTTACATAAACCATTGTAATCTCTCGCAATTCCAAAGTTCAAACAGATTGCTTTTGCATGGCCTATGTGTAGGTAACCGTTTGGTTCTGGGGGGAAACGGGTGTGAACTCTACCATTGTTTTTATTATTTCTCAAGTCTTCTTCAATAATTTCTCTAATGAAGTTTGTACTGGAAGTTTGTTTTTCATCCATAAGAGCAAATTTTTTATAAATTTAATTTAAAATAGAAATAATTACAGTAGAAAAGAAATTAATTCTGTAATTTTAATAAACTACTCTGTAAGTTTTTCTATAAATTTATTTATCCTTTGTATTGTTTTTTCTTTTCCGATTGTAAGGATTATATCAGTTATACTGGGACCTTCCAAAGAAGCAGAAATAGCAAGACGAAGTGGTTGAATTAAATTTGCTTTCTTTATTTTTAATTCATCAACAATGTACTTTATTAAATTTTCTAAATCCTCTTTTGTTAGTTCTTGAATATTTTTGATTTCTTTCAAGTAAGTATTTAGAATTTCAGTGTATTGAGTTGTTGAGAATTTATTAATTAAATCCTTATCAAATGATTCTGGTTCTTCAAAGAAAAAATAACCTTTTTCATAAATTTCTTTTATGAATGTTATTCTGGGTTTCATTGCATTAATAACTTTTATAAGATATTCGTCAGAGTAATCATTATTGTTATATTTTGATTTACTTAATTCTTCCCTTAATAATATAAGAAGTTCAAAGTTAGATTTTTTTCTGATATATTCACCATTCAACCAATTAAGTTTTTCAATATCAAATATAGCGCCAGATTTATGTACAGCTTCAAGAGTAAATTTTTCAATCAATTCATTCATAGAAAAAATTTCTTGCTCATCTTTTGGATTCCAACCAAGAAGAGCAATGAAGTTTATTAGAGCTTCTGGTAAATAACCTTTATTTTTATAATCTTCAACTGAAACATCACCTTGTCTTTTGCTAAGTTTTGAGCGATCTTTATTTAGGAGTAATGGTAAATGAGCAAAGACAGGCAATTCCCATCCGAAAGCTTCATATAATAAAATGTGTTTTGGTGTGGAAGGTAACCATTCTTCACCTCTAATGATGTGAGTGATTTTCATTAAATAATCATCGATGACATTTGCAAGGTGATATGTTGGGAAACCATCTGATTTTATAAGTATTTGGTCATCTATTAAGTCACTTAATATTTGAACTTCACCTCTAATAAAATCATTAAATTTAATTGTTCTACCAGGTTCGACATTTAATCTAATTACATAGGGTAGTTTTTGATTTAAATTATCTGAAATTTCTTGTTCTGTAAGGGATAAACATTTTTTATCGTATTTAGCAACAGGAACTTTTCTTAATTGTTGTTCTTGCCTGATAGCATTTAATCTTTCTTCTGAACAAAAGCAATAATAAGCTTTTTTATTTTCAATTAAGATTTTAGCATATTGATAATAAATTTTTAGTCGTTGTGATTGGAAATAAGGAGCGTAGTCACCTTCTTTGAATGGACCTTCATCATATTCAATACCAACCCATTGAAGTGTGTCAATAATGTTTTCCACTGCCTTTTCTACTTTTCTTGATTGATCAGTGTCTTCAATTCTCAAAATTAGTTTACCATTATTGTGGCGTGCAAAAAGGTAGTTATACAAAGCGGTTCTAAGATTTCCAATGTGTATAAACCCAGTTGGAGAAGGTGCATATCTTACTCTAATATTTTGTTGCATAAGTGAATGAGCATTTAGTATTACAAATTAAAAATCATAAAGTAAACAATAAATATAGAAATGGGGTTAGATGTGCAGAAAATGTTTATTGATAATATTATGAATAAAAGTATCGAGTATGTATTTCGTTGAATATTTTGTTAAAAAAATTTTTTGATTATTTTATTATTTAGTAATAAAAAATTTCAAAATGAGAAAAATTATTATTACTTTTTTCTTACTAATTATTCTCTCAATAAAAACATATACACAAGTTGGAAGTTGGGTATCAATAGGAGGAAGTGGGAATACTTTAACAAGATTACATTTTAATGTAAATGGGGATACTCTATTCGTTGGGACGATTGAAGGATATAGGTTTTATTCTCTTATATCATCTATGTGGGAGATAAGAGAGATGACGGGGTATGTTGGTCGCACAGTTTGGTGTATAACATCAGTGCCAGTAATATTCGGTAGAGTTATTACAGGAAGAGTAAATGCCTTTTTCAAAGGATATATAGAATTAAATGATAATTTTGTTACACAAGGAGTGATAGTAAGAAATTCACAAGGTGGAAAATTTACAGATATTAAATATTTGCCTGATAATCCATTAATATTATATGCATGTGCTTGGAGCGATGTAAATCCTGGTGATCTTGTAAAGACTACAAATGGGGGTTTAAATTGGAATTTGCTGACTGGTTATTTGCATACTGCGATGACAGAAATAGCAGTAAATCCGATAAATACAAATATTGTTTATGTATCGGGAGATGCAAAAATAACAAAAACAACTAATGGAGGATTAAGCTGGAGTTATTCTTATAATGGATTACCTTCAAATCTGGGATGCTACTGCATTGCAGTGAATCCATTTAATCCAAATGTTATGTTAACTTCAAATGATAGTGGAATATATCGAAGTACAGATGCTGGAGGAAATTGGATAAAAGTATACAGTGGTGTAGTTTGCAGAAGGTTTGAATTTCATCCGTTATATTCAGGTTTGGTTGCGGGAATTACATTTTCGCCATATAAATTATTAATCTCAACTAATTCAGGTACGCTATGGGGAGATTCTACGGGTGCATTTCCTGGTAATAATATGGTTGATTTGGTGTTTAGCAAGTATGATAATAACCTTTATGTAGCTTCTTCAACGACTGGTGTATATAAGAGGCTTTTCATTGTAACGGGTATAAAGGACAATAAAAATGTAATAGGGGATCGTTACATCTTATTCCAAAATTATCCAAATCCATTTAATGCAATTACAAAAATAAGGTTTGAAATACCAAGAGATTTATTTGTTAAGCTGAGAGTGTATAGCATCGATGGAAGAGAGGTTGCCTGTATATTAAATGAATGTAAAAAAGCAGGAAGTTATGTTATAACTTTTAACGGAGAAGAGTTACCAAGTGGAATATATTTCTATAAGTTAGAAAGTGAGAGTTTTGCTGATGTACGAAAGATGATAATACTTAAATAATATTTAAGTATATTACTAAATTTTTTTGATGAAGAAAAGATAATGCTCTTAAGGGAATTCTAATTTGTAAATGATTATTATAATTCAAATTTTTAAAATTTTTATCAGAGTGTAGATATAATTGCAAATTTAAGTTTTATGAGCATTAGAGTTATTGAAAATTTAAAGAATAAGAGTATTAAAGTTTAGTTAAAATTAATAATTTGTTTATATATGTTAAAAAATACATTCATAACTTTGAATAATATAGGTATAGAATTTAAGTTAAAAACACATTAAATTAACATAATTAAAAAATTAAAATATTAAGTTATGAAAATCAAAATTTATTTTTTATTGCTTTTGTTTCTATGTATTTCTGTTACTGGTAATACCCAAACATTATTGGTCGAAAATTTTAATTATCCAGCAGGAGATTCTATTGGAGCGTATGGTTGGGTTGCTTTCAGCGGTAGTGTAAATAATATACTTGTAAAATCTCCAGGATTAATTTATACTAATTATCCACTTTCAGGGATTGGAAATTGTTGTCGTATTCGAAATAATGGGATAGATAATTATAAAAATTCTTCTGCAATAATAACATCAGGAAATATTTATGTCTCGTTTATGGTAAAAGTAGATTCGGTGCAGGGGATAGGAGATTACTTTTTAGCACTTTTACCATCAAATTCAACCACTAATTATTTCGCAAGAGTATTTGCTAAGGATACCTTAGGAGCTCTGTATTTTGGAGTGTCGAAAAGTTCAATCAGTACAACAACATTTTTACCGACATGGGGAACGACAGGTTTCAATTTGGGGACAACATATTTGATAATATTAAAATATACATTTAATACAGGTTCAACTACTGATGATGTAGTAAGTTTATTTGTTTTTACCTCTCCAAATTTACCATTAACAGAACCTTCAACTCCATACGCAGGACCTGTAACAACAACCCAGACAGACCCACAGGACTTCGGTAGAGTTGCTCTAAGACAAGGGACAGCATCAATTGCTCCTACACTGGATTTAGATGGTATTAAGGTAGCTCTTACTTGGAGTGATATACTACTTGGCTTAAAAAACAACAGGACAATGTTATCAAGCTTTGAATTGTTTCAAAATTACCCGAATCCTTTCAATAACGAAACTATTATAAGATTTAATTTACCAGAGATAAATAATAATAGTAATGTGACTCTTAAAATATTTGATATAATGGGAAGAGAAGTCTTAACACTTATTAACAACCCATTGAATGCGGGTAGTTATGAATATAGATTAAACGCTAATGAACTTTCGAGTGGAATGTATTATTATAAATTGAGTGCGGGTGAATATAGTGAAATAAAAAAGATGGTTGTTGTGAAATAGAATAACTACTATATCAAATATAATTTTTTACTTTTATAGTTAAGTTTAATTCTTTGATATCCCACGAATAATTTCGTGGGATGTTTTTTTATTATTTACAGATATTTTTAATTTTAATAAATTGAATATATGTTAAAGAAAAATATAATAATCATTTCTACTATTATACTATTATCAATAATCAATGTATATCCTTGCACTACTGCAATAATATCAGGTAGAATTACTCCAGATGGTAAACCTCTCCTATGGAAAAACAGAGATACAGACGAACTTGAAAACAAGCTTATGTATTTTAGGATTGGTAATGTAGATATAATTGGACTGGTAAATTCAAAGGATACATCTGGAAAAGAAATTTGGATAGGAATGAATAGTTTCGGATTTGCAATTATGAATTCAGTTGCATCAAATCTAGGTTTGAGTGACAGTGTTAAAGATAAAGATAAGGAAGGAATTATAATGAAATTAGCATTAGAGCAGTGCCAGACAGTAGAAGATTTTGAAAAGCTTTTGAACGTATTAGAGAAACCAATGGGATTAGAGACAAATTTTGGTGTGATTGATGCTTATGGTAATGCAGCATATTTTGAAACTGACCATTGGGGATATAGGAAATTTGATGTAAATGATTCTCCTACTGGATATTTAATTAGAACGAATTTTGCATTTTCAGGAATAGAGGATAAAGGACAAGGATATGAAAGATATATGATAGAAGAGGAAATTTTTGAAGAAGCATACAAGAATCGTAATTTGAATGTTAGATTTTTATTGCAGGATGCAGCGAGATGTTTAAAACATGGTTTGACTAAAGTAGATTTAAAGAATGAATGTACTGAAAAAGCTGATGAAATTAAATTTGTTTCGTTTACAGATTTTATACCAAGATATTCTACTTCTGCATCAGTTGTAGTACAAGGGGTAAAAGAAGGAGAAAATCCAAAAGAGATGATAATGTGGGCTATAGTTGGTTTTCCACCGTGTGGAGTAGTATATCCAGTTTTTTTTAATGATGGGAAAATATTACCAACAATTTTACAAGGTGGCGAGGATGGGAAATCAAAACTATGTTCAATAGTACTTGAAGTTAAGGATGAATGTTTCCCAATTAAAAGAGGTAGAGGTACGAATTATATAAATATTAATGCCTTGTATAATTTATCAGGGACAGGGATAATGCAAAAACTATTAGCTTTAGAAAATGAGATTTTCAATATTTCGAATGAATTTATATATAAATATTTCAGTAGTAATTATGATTTTAATATTTTAAAAGAGTTTTATAATCTATGTGATAATAAAATTATTTTATATTTCAATAATAATATTAAAAATAAGCAATGAGAAAATTTGTTTTTCTTTGTACATTATTTTCTTTAATTTTTTCTAATTACTTATTACCTCAAACACCAAAGCATTCGTTCGATGTTTTAAATTATCAACTGTATTTTGATATATACAATTGCTTTAAGAGTCCATACCCAAGAAGTTTTTCTGCAAATAATAAAATTACATTCAGGGTAGATTCAACATTAACTATAATAACTCTAAATGCAGTAAATACCTCTCTTGTGATTGATTCAGTGAGATTAGTAAATGGACCCTTGCTAACATATTCACACACAAATAATATTTTAACAATAACACTTGACAGGACTTATTATCCAAATGAGGTAGTGAATATAAGAATTTATTATAGGCATAATAATGTTATTGACAATGCTTTTTATGTATCAAATGGAATGGTGTTTACAGATAGTCCACCAGAGGGAGCGCGAAAGTGGTTTCCTTGTTGGGATAAACCATCAGATAAAGCGACTACCGATATTACAGTGAAAGTCCCTTTAAATGTCAGGTTGGGTTCAAATGGAAGATTAGCAGATTCATTAGTTACGGGTGACACAATTTATTATCATTGGGTTAGTAGAGATCCAGTTGCTACTTATCTTGTAGTACTGACAGGTAGGGTAAATTATAATGTGGACATAGTGTATTGGCAGAAGCCATCAAATCCTAATGACAGTATACCAACTAGATTTTATTTTAGTAGTGGTGAAAATTATACTCCAATAAAAAATATTATTAATACAATGATGTCCTATTTCTCGGGGAAATTTGGAGAATACCCCTTTGAGAAAGGTGGATTTGCAACTGCAGCTTCGGGTTCTGGTTTTATGTGGGCGGGGATGGAAAATCAGACATTGATTACATTATGTTATAATTGTTGGTCGGAGAATTTGGTAGTGCATGAGTTTTCACATATGTGGTTTGGCGATATGATTACTTGTGGAACTTGGGCAGATATATGGTTGAATGAAAGTTTTGCAACATTTATGGAAGCAATATGGAAAGAAAGAACAGGAGGATATTCAGCATATAAGAATGATATTAATTCTAAAGCAATAACTTATTTTAATCAAAATGCTGGTTTCCCAATTTATGTACCAGCATGGCAGAATTATACACCGTCAATAGATTCTTTATATCATTATGGTATTATTTATTGCAAGGGTGCTTGTGTACTTCATTTATTAAGATATCACTTGGGAGATTCAATCTTTTTTGCGGCATTAAATTCATATGCAACAGATACCGTGAATTTCAAGTATAAAAACGCTACCACAAATGAATTCAAGCAAAGATGCAGTCAAGTTAGTGGTCAAAGTCTTGATTGGTTTTTCAATGCTTGGATTAATCAACCAAATCACCCTGTATATCAAAATTCATATACAATTACAGACTTAACAGGTGGTAATTGGAAAATTGATTTTTTAATAAAACAGGTCCAAGTTAATGCTGGTTTTTTCCCTGCAAGATATCAAATTAGATTTGTGTTTACAACAGGACCAGATTCTACGGTAACAGTATTCAATAGTAGTAATAACCAGTTATTTACATTTTATTTTAACCGTCAACCGACACATGCATTGTTTGACCCTGAAAATTATATTGTATTAAAATCAGCGACAACAATAGGAGTAAAAGAAGTTTTTGCAAATCTACCTTCGAAATATGAATTAGAACAGAACTATCCAAATCCTTTTAATTCTACAACTAAAATAAAATTTTCAATTCCAGAAAGAACATTTGTGAAGTTAAAAATATATGATATGCTTGGTAGGGAGATCGCTGAAGTTGTTAATAAAGAGATAGATGCTGGGGTCTATGAAGTAAATTGGGATATTATAACTACTACAAAAAAGGAATTAACAAGTGGGGTTTATTTTTA